>DASUEL010000033.1:0-4311 GCA_036275095.1 Bdellovibrionales bacterium | reverse complement strand
TCAGGGGGGCGCGAAGAAGGCTTTCGCGGCTTCACTTTCAAGCAGAATTATCAGCCCGGAGACTGGCGTGTGAA
Source organism: Bdellovibrionales bacterium (assembly GCA_036275095.1). Lineage (GTDB taxonomy): Bacteria > Bdellovibrionota > Bdellovibrionia > Bdellovibrionales > DASUEL01 > DASUEL01. The sequence continues at coordinate 4,237 of DASUEL010000033.1, read as the reverse complement.
AATCGAGACGACCGACGGCCGCGAGATCGGCCGCATCACATTCGAGGTCGTCGCAGCTGATACGGTGCCCGTTCGTGAATTCGAAACCGACTACTACTGAATCGTTGTCACGGCCCGTGCGTGGCCTGGACTGGTTTTGGCTGAACCTCAAAGTCGGCGCGCTCAGCTTCGGAGGCGCCGGCCGCATTTTTTTGTATCATGAAGGCGTCGTCGAAAAGCACGAGTGGCTCTCCGAGGACGAGTACGCCGAGATCTTCACGATCGTGCAGGTCCTTCCCGGCCCGAATCTGGTGAACTTGGCGGTCTATCTCGGCTATCGCCTGGCGGGCCCCTGGTGGTCGATCGCCGGGCTGCTGGCTCTCGCGACGCCGGGAGTGTTTTTCGCTCTGGCCGTAATCGCGATCGTCGACCTCCAGAATTTTCACGTCGCCTCGCTCTTTCAGGGTTTTTCACTCGGAAGCATCGCGCTCTTCGCCGCGTTTTTGTTCAAGCTCGCCAAGGGCCTGAGACAAGAGCGGACGGGTGCCGCCAAGCTTGCTCTTCGAATCGCCATCATTGCCGGAATCGCGACCGCCGTGTTCATGTCGGCGCCGCTGTTCTGGATCTTGACCGCCGGGATACCCGCGTGTCTCGCCGTGGAGTTTTTGACGTGAGCTGGGTCGACCTCGATATTTTCTGGGTGTTCTTCAAGATCGGGTTTCTCTCGTTCGGCGGCGTTTTCGGCGTGTTGCCCGAGCTCGAGCGCCTGATCGTGGCAGATCGCGGCTGGATCACCCACGACCAGTTCATACAGTCGTATGTCATCGGCCAGTTCCTGCCTGGCCCCAACATGGTGATGTGCCCGATCATCGGCTACTGGGTGAACGGGTACTCCGGACTCGCCGCCGGTTTTCTGGGAATTTACTCGGCGCCGTTGATCATCATGGGGGCGACGTACGCAATCTATAACCGCAGCCGCGAGATCGGCTGGATCCGCAGGACCGAGCGCTCCTTGCGTCCGCTGGTCTTCGGGCTTCTGCTCTCGGCGGCGCTGAAGCTCGTTTGGCTTCAGACCACGGGCACGACTGGAGCCCATCCCGGTGTCTTCAGAGCCATCGGCATGACCTTGACCATGGTGGCGGCCGTCGCCGCGGTCCGATTCAAACTCGGGGGGCTATCGCTCGTGTTCATGACCGGTGCCGTTTGGTGGTTGACGAACTGGGTGGCCCTTCTTCAATGATAAGAAATGCGCTTTTCGACTACTGATGCCGTCGCGATGTTTGTGGCATTGGGCTTACTGCTCATGGCCGCTCGCATTCTCGGTGAAGCCGCCCGGCGCTTAGGGCAGCCCGCCGTTTTGGGCGAGTTGCTCGTCGGCATCATTCTGGGGCCGACGCTCTTGGGCCGGCTCGCTCCCGAGCTTTATGCCGCCGTTTTCCCGTCGAGCGGACCGGTGGTATCTTTTTTTTCGGGCTTCACGCTGCTTTCGGTTTCGTTGTTTCTGTTCGTCGCCGGAATGGAGATCCATTTTTCTTCCGTACTGAAGCTCGGCCGCAGCGCGCTCACGGTGAGCGCGGCGGGCATCGTCATTCCTTTCGCGGTCGGCGCTTTGGCAGGCAAGGCATTTCCGGCGCAGCTCGGTTACCAAGAAGGAACGGTTCCGCCGCTGACGTTCGCGCTATTTTTCGGAACGGCTCTTTCGATCTCCGCGCTCCCGGTAATCGCCAAGACTCTGATGGATTTAGGACTCTACCGCACGCGTGTCGGCACCGTCACGATGGCGGCCGCGGTCGTCGACGATTTGTTTGGCTGGATCATCTTCGCGATGATTCTTTCGACCGTGAACTCGGCGCACGAACAATTCTCCGTGCCGGCGGTACTGGGCCTCACGCTGGCGTTCGCGGCGCTCATGCTGACCGCGGGCCGCAAAATTCTGGACCGGGTTCTGCTCAAGTTCGCCGCGCACACGCAGTGGCCCGGCGGCATGATCAGTCTCTTTCTGGTGGTCGCGCTTTTGAGCTCGGCATTCACGGAATGGATCGGCATTCACTCGCTCTTCGGCGCGTTCATCGCCGGTGTCGTGATCGGCGAGTCGGAACACATGCAGGATCCCCGCATGGATCAAGACGTCCGCCACACCATCGACAAATTCATTACATCGATTCTCGCACCGATTGTTTTCGCGACCGCGGGAATTCGCATCGATTTTTGGTCGAACTTCGATCCGGTCCTCACGTTGACGGTCATTCTGATCGCCTGTGCGGGCAAGATCGCGGGTTGCTGGTGGGCTGCGCGGTCGACTGGGATGGAAAGCCGCGAAGCCATGGCCATCGGTTTCGCGATGAACTCGAGAGGCGCCATGGAAATCATCATGGCGCTCATTGCGCTCGAGGCGAAAATCATCGCTGTCCCGTTGTTCGTCGCGCTCGTGACGATGGCCATCGTGACGTCAGCCATTTCCGGACCCATGATGAAAAAAATTCTGAGAACCTGATCCGGACCGCGAAGATTCTCCCTCCCGTGTACGAAGTTCCCGATGAATGATTGCAAATGCGCGTTGGCACGCGTTTGCGTGGCTTGCCGCGCCGCAAAAAAGTCGTATCCTTGTCGATTCGCGCATTCAAATCCCGCTTTGATGAGAGCGGGTACGACGGCGCACAGGAGGGTTAACCATGAACAAAGCGTTCTTGGCAGTTCTAGTGTCGCTCATGTGGCTCGGGGCCGCGGAGGCACGTCAAGAAAAAGGCGTCCAGTACCTATCACTCTTTCACATCTCGAAAGAGGTGAATGCGAATGTCGTGTACTACGAAGCCGCGGTCACCGCGGATTGCCGCCTCGATAACAAAAAACCGGTCATGATCTATTGGATCCTTGGCAGTGGAAAACGCGAAGGTCTCAACTTCTTCGAAAAAGGCGCGTTCCCGCTCGACGTGCGGTCGAAGTCGGCCGATACGATCGTTGGCGACATCAAGGCGCTGAAAGAAAAAGTGCGCTTCCCGCTGACGATCCAAGTCGGCTGGGCCGAAGGAAAGTGCGCCGCGCTCGCGACCGCTCCGGGCTTCGCGAAACTCGAGAAAGTTCATCTCTCGCAGTTCAAAGGTTACGAGCCCAAAACCATCACGGTTAAAGGGCTCGATTTGGACGGGCATTTGTCTGAGTTCCCGATCGTCAGCAACGGCGTTTCGATGATTTCACGCCTTCAGGTCGAAAAGTAAGAACTCCGTTTCGCCTCCGGCCTCGAGCTGGAGGCGCTCAGCCTCGGTGACGGCCGCGCCGTCGCCGGCCTCGAGCGTGTGGCCGTTGAAGGTCAATCGCCCGCGCGCCACCTGGATCCAGGCCTTTCGGCCCTTGCGCAAATCATACTCCACCGATTTTCCGGTTTCTAATATCGAAGCATAGAGTTTTACGTCCTGATGAATGAGCACTGAGCCGTCTTGGCCGTCGCGTGAAGCGATTAGGCGAAGTGCGTTCAGCTTGTCCTCACGTGCGAACTTCTTCTCTTCGTAGCCCGGCTCGAGCCCGCCCCGCTCCGGCAGAATCCAAATCTGAAGCAAGTGAACCGGCTTCTCGGCCGACGCATTGAACTCGCTGTGCGCCACACCCGTGCCTGCCGTCATGCGCTGAACGTCGCCGGGCCTGATGATGGAGCCGTTCCCCATGCTGTCACGGTGCTGAAGGGCGCCGTCGAGCACGTACGTGATGATCTCCATGTCACGATGCGGGTGCGTCCCGAAGCCTTCACCCGGGTCGACTTTGTCTTCGTTGATGACTCGAAGCGCGCCGAAGCCCATGTGTTGGGGATCAAAGTAGCTCGCGAATGAAAACGTGTGGTACGTGTCGAGCCAGCCGTGGTTGGCGTGGCCTCTCTCATTTGACGGTCTCAATACGATCATAAGTCACCTCGCTGTTGAGGTCAGTATGGGTACTCCAGTTACCAAAGGAAAGTAGTTACCCCAAGGTAACTATACGTTATCGGGTTACCTAGAAGTAACTATCTTGTAGAAATCTAGTTACTTGTGGTAACCTTAGTGGCACCAATATCAACACGAGGCATTGAGACGTGATACGCCAGAAGAAATCCAGAGTTCCGCCACCGCCTGAGGACTGCCCGCTCGAAGAATGCTTGAGCTTTCTCGCCGGCGAGTGGACCACAAAAATCCTATGGTACTTGCGTGAGGAGCCGCGCCGCTTCGGCGACCTGAAGCGGGACCTTGGTACGATTTCGGCGAAAGTCCTGACGACGCGGCTGCGTGAGCTC
>DASUEL010000032.1:0-3056 GCA_036275095.1 Bdellovibrionales bacterium | reverse complement strand
ACCCGGTCATCGCGCTGGCGCTCGTCACCGGACTTGCAGCAACGATGCAGTATCTTTTGAGAAGACCGGCACCGGGAGGAGGCGCGCGCGTGTGACGCAGGTTCTTGAGGCGTTTTGGTTTTTGGTGGCTCCGGGAGCCGCCAATCTCGTTCCTCCCATCGCGGCCAAGCTCTGGCCGAGATGGAATCAACCTGTCGATGGCGGCCGCGAATTATTCGGTAAGAGGCTTTTTGGCGCACATAAGACGATTCGCGGTTTCGTAACGGGTACAGTGAGCGCGGCGGCGGCCTTTCAAGTTCAGCTCGCGCTCGAATCGGAAGTCGAAGCCCTTCGCCGCCTCAGCCTCTTGGATCCGGAGTGGCGCGTCTGGTGGTTCGGAGCGCTTCTGGGCTTGAGCGCGCTTGTCGGCGACCTGCTCAAGAGTTTTTTCAAGCGCCAGCTCGGGCGTGCTCCGGGGCGGCCGTGGATTCCGTTCGATCAGATCGACTGGATATTGGGCGCGCTAGCTTTTCTCTCGCTGTTTCAGAGCGTAAAGGCCGAGTTTGGCGTGGTCGCGATATTAATGGGCCTCGCGTTGTCGCTCCTGTTCAAGGTTCTCGGCTATTTTCTGAAGGTCAACTCCGAATACATCTGACCCGGCGAAGCCGTACTGAATTCAAGAACCATGTCGATCGAAGTACGCGGCGCGCACGCGACCGTGACAGTCTGGCGGTACCTGCGACGATCTGTCGCACAAGTCGTGCGGTGCCTCGAGTAAATCCGATTTGTTTCGACCGTGTGGGCCGCCGCGAGTGGCGCGAACTTTGCTCCGCTCATCATTAATACCCATCAAGGAGGACAACATGGATTCCGTCAAAGACCTGCTCGAAACCACGCTGAAAGAAGTCGATCGTTTGCTGACCGCGAAGACGGTGGTGGGCGAGCCGATTAAAGTCGGTAACGACACGATCGTTCCGCTGATGAGCATGGGCTTCGGCTTCGGCGCCGGCGGCGGCAAAGGCACCGACAAGAGCGCTAACAGCGGTGAAGGCGGCGGCAGCGGCGCGGGCGCCGGCATTCGTCCCGTCGCCGTCATCGTCATCGGCCCCGATGGACAAGTGCGCGTGCAACCGCTCAAAGGCGGGCTCGGCGACGCGCTCGGAAAAATCGCCACCTCCATCGGCGATGCGATCAATAAAGGCAAAGGCGAAGCCGCAACGAGCGCATGAGCATGGCGCTGCTCGTTTTTCTGCTCATGCTCATCGGGCTTCTTTCGATTCCGGTCGACCTTAAAGCGTCGAGCGTTTTCGACGGGGCCCACCGCTTCAACGGCCGCGTCGAGTGGCTCTGGGGCCTGGTCGGCTTCGAGCTCAAGCGTAAGCGGGAGGCCGCGAAGGCGCCCGGCACGAAGCCAGGCTCGGTACGCGATAAAAAGCCTGAACGCCGCGGCTTTTCTCCGCTGAAGTTTTTCTCGGCGCCCGGCATGGTTCCCAAACTCTGGCATTTCGTGGTGCGCCTACTCCGCGCGATTCACCTTAGAAAAGGTTTTTTGCGGCTGAGGCTCGGACTGGAGTCGCCCGGCGAGACCGGCCAGGTTTTGGGCCTCTGGCACTCGCTTCGCTGGCCTCTGCTCGGGCCGCGTGACGTACCCATCGAGCTGGTTCCCGCCTTCGACGGCCCGCACCTGTCGTGGATCGGGCACGGCGAAGCGCGCATTTACCCGGCCGAGGTGCTGGGCGTGACGCTCGCGTTTTTGCTTTCACCTTCCGTCGCGAGAGGCGCCTATGCCGCGTGGACTTGATTCTATCAGGCGGCCGAGACGCAAAGAGCGCACCCACACGAAGCTCGAGTACCTCGATTTGGCGCCGGGCCTTTCAGTTGCGATCGAAACCAAAGTGAGCGCTGCAGCCGGAGCAACCGGGCTGACCTGCTGGGCCCACAAACGCGTCATCGCCGTCCGTATCGAAGGAAGAGACGTCTTGCTCCCGGGCTGAGGCGCGCGGCCGGGAATTACCTAATTTCACTGAAGGTCAGGTTCTACACGGCAGGTGACGGCCCGTAAGGCGTAGCTTCGACGCCGCCGGCGGAACGCGAATTGCTGAGGCTCAACCCGTCACAACCCTTACAGGAGAACCCATGAAAAACGCATTTTTCGCACTCGCCGTTCTGCTCGGCCTGACCACCGCTCAAGCCGCGAGCCTGACCGCCTTTACCGGAAAATACTCGCCCCGCAACTGCACGATCGAAGGCAGCCGCGCTTACGTCAGCCTGGCGAAAGACCGCTCGGGCCGGATTCAAGGCCTCAATCTCAACTTCTACGGCGACGATGCCGCGCTCATCGAGCTTACGACCCGCCGCTCAGTCACCGAAAACCCCAATTTTCAATTCGGAAACCCCGTCAAGACGATCATCGTCGACGTGGACTTCGACGGCGTCAATCTGACGAACACGATCACGCACCTCGATCGCAACGGGCGAAAGTCGTTCGCCGGCTCTCAGACCCTGCAGCTGTCGGAGCGTGGGCTCCGGTACTTCGAGACCGATCAAAACCACATGGTCACCGAGCGTTGTATCCTCGACCGCCAGTAAGGCTGGCTGGGAGCGTGAATCTTGTCTAAAGATCGCGCTCGGCAATTGATTTTGGGGCCCAAAAAGCGCATTCTTGGGCCCATGCCGAAATCGTCCAGCAAAATCCCTTCAAAGTTAGTTTCTTTCAACCGCGCGCCCCGCCGTGAAAAGGCGACGGCCTACCGCATGAACGAGCTCGTCAAAAAGCTCGTCGCGAGCATGGATCAAGCCGCGGCCGCCAAAGCCAAACGCCGCGCGCGTGCCGCCGGCCGTGACGACTGATCCGTCGCAAACAGTCTTAGGCCTCAGAGAGAACCGGGCGCAGTTCGCGCTTTTGGTCGTGGTGAACGCGTTCGTCGGCGCCATGGTCGGGCTCGAACGCACCATTCTTCCGCAGATCGCCGAAGCCGAATTCGAAATCGTCGCGAAAACGGCGCTGCTTTCGTTCATCGTGGTTTTCGGCTTCACGAAAGCCGCCACCAACTATCTCGCGGGCCAGCTTTCCGACC
>DASUEL010000031.1:0-5564 GCA_036275095.1 Bdellovibrionales bacterium | reverse complement strand
CGAGAAAGAGTACATCTTGAAGAAGCTCGCAGAGAACAATGGCAACATCAGCAAAACGGCCGAAGTCATCGGGCTCGAGCGCAGCCACCTTCACCGAAAAATCAAATCATACGGGATTGACGTTCAATGAAATGGTCACAGTCGCATATTTTCACCCTCAGAGACGCGCCCGCCGACGCCGAAATCACCAGCCATAAGCTGCTCGTACGGGGCGGGTTTATCAAAAAACTCGCGCCCGGCATCTTCACGCTCCAGCATCTGGCGCTTCGAAGCGTTCGCAAGATCGAGAAGATAATTCGAGAAGAGCTCGACAAACGCGGCTGCACCGAGATCCTGATGCCGATGGTCCAGCCCCAAGAGCTCTGGGCCGAAACCGGCCGCCTCGGCATCGAAGAGCTTCTCAAGTTCAAGAACCGCAACGGCCATCCGTTCTGCCTGGGCGCGACTCACGAAGAAGTCGTCACCGACATCATCCGCAAAGACATCAAAAGCTACCGCGACCTTCCGAAAAACCTTTATCAAATCCAAACCAAATACCGTGACGAAATCCGCCCGCGTTTCGGCCTGATGCGCGGCCGCGAGTTCATCATGAAAGACGCGTATAGTTTCGATACCGATCTCGATACGGCGAAAAAGAGCTACGATTTGATGTACGACGCGTACAAGGCAATCTTCTCGCGCTTGGGTTTCGAGTTCCGCATCGTCGAAGCCGACGCGGGCAACATCGGCGGAAGTGTCACGCATGAGTTTCAAGTGCTCGCCGAAAGCGGTGAAGACCGCATCATTTACTGCAATAAGTGCGAGTTCGCCGCGAACGTCGAAGTCGCGCCGAACATGCCGGTCAATGAGCCGCCCGGCCCCGGCGGTGAGATGGAAGAGTTCGACACGCCCGGGCTCAAAACCATCTCCGATCTCGCGAAGGCCCTCAACGTTCCCGAAAAATCCCTCACGAAGACGCTCTTCTACGCCGACGCCGACGGAAAACCCGTTTGCTTCATGCTGCGTGGAAGCGACGAGGCCAATCCAGTAAAACTCAAGAACGCGCTCGGCATGTCAGCCGCTCCGCTCATGCTGACCGACGATGAGGTCAAGGCGCTAACGGGCGCAAGCCCCGGAAGCTGCGGCCCCGTCGGTCTTAAAATCCCGATCTATCTCGACTCGGCTTTGCACAACCGCACCAACTTCACGGTTGGCGCGAATAGGGACGACAAGCATCTTCGCAACGTCGCACGCGGCCGCGATTTCAAAGAAACGAAAATCGTCGACATTCGCATGGCCCAGGTCGGTGACCAATGCCCCCGCTGCCAAAAAGGCAGCTTCAAACAGGCGCGTGGCATCGAGGTGGGACATGTCTTCTTGCTCGGCACGAAATACTCGAAAGCCATGGGAGCGACCTTTCTGAGCCAAGACGGATCCGCTCAGCCGATCCAGATGGGCTGCTACGGCATCGGTGTCACCCGCACGATGCAGGCCGCGGTCGAGCAGTCCAACGACAAAGACGGAATCATCTGGCCGCTCCCGATCGCGCCCTTCACGGTTCACATGTGCGTACTCGATTTCGATGAGGCCACTATGAAAGTCGCAAACGGTCTCTATCAAGAGCTCGAAGCGTCGGGTGTCGACGTCCTCTTCGACGATCGTGAAGAGCGTCCCGGCGTGAAATTCAAAGACGCCGACCTGATCGGCATGCCCCTGCGCCTGACCATCGGCAAGCGCGGAATGGAGGCCGGAGAGCTCGAGCTGACCCAGCGAAAAACTAAAGAGACGATCAAGCTCCCGCCGCAGCAGGTGGCCGCTAAAGTCATGGAGCTCGTGAAGAATGGCCGCTAACTTCGTCAAGAACCCACTCATCGTGGCGCTCGATCTCGACGAGCCGGCTGAGGCGCTCGCGATGGCGAAGCAGCTGCGCGACTCCGCCGGCTGCTTCAAAGTGGGCCCGCGGCTCATCCTTCGTAGTGGTCCCGGCTTGATCCAGGAGCTGGCGCAAATGGCGCCCGTGTTTCTCGACTTCAAGTTTTACGACATTCCATCGACCATGGAGGGTGCTCTGAGAGCGGCATTCGACATGGGTGTCACGCTCGCGACCATTCACGCTTCAGCCGGCGAAGAAACACTCAAACACCTGGCCGGCGTGCAGCGGGAGCTCAACAAAAAACGCCCATTCGGAATTTTGGGAGTGACGGTCCTGACGAGTGTCGCGGCGAGAACCGAAGCCGAAAAGAAAAGCGTGACCGATCGAATTTCCGATCTCGCCGGGCAAGTGAGTAGCAGCGGAATCGCCGGCCTCGTCTGCTCGGCCCACGAAGTCGCGGCCCTTCGCGCGAAGCACCCCAATTTATTCTTCGTCACGCCTGGTATCAGGTCCGCGCAGGATAGCCTCGACGACCAGCAAAGAACCATGACTGCAGGAGAGGCCATCCGTCACGGTTCCTCGGGGATCGTTGTCGGGCGTCCTATTTATAGATCTCCGAATCCTGCGCAGGCCGCGCGTTCCATTCTCAGTGAGCTCGAACGCTGATGCGCCAAGTTGCCGGAATCCACGCAGTTCGAGAGCTCCTTAAGGTTAGATCGCGAAGCGTCAAAAAGTTATATCTGCGCGAAGGCTGGAAAGATTCCAAAGACCTGACTGATATTGCCAATAAGGCTAAAGAGGCTGGAATCAAACCCGAACTGACTCCGCTATCCAAATTGGACCGTGTCCTTCGCGGGCATCAAGGCGTCCTCGCTGAATCCGAACAGGATCCGCTAATGCCGCGGGATCGCTGGGATTCCGACGAAAAGCAGATGCTGATGGCTCTTGACGGTATCGAAGACCCGCAAAACCTCGGCGCTATATTAAGGACAGCGTGGCTTCTCGGCGTCAGCGGCGTCTTTCTCCCGAAAGGCCGGGCCTCGCCACTTACGGCGGCCGCGTGCAAAGCCGCAAGTGGGGGAGCCGAGCACGTTCCGGTCGAAATCCACTCGAATGTCGCCGTACCGCTCAAGATATTGAAAGATAAGGGCTTTTGGGTTTTTGGTTTATCTCAACACGGCACCCAGTCGCTCTGGAAAACCAAAATTCCCGACAAGCTCGTGTGGATCGTGGGCGGCGAGGCGTCGGGACTTCGCTCCCCTAGCTCCAAACTATGCGATGAGCTCATCAGCCTCCCGCAAGCCGACGCCGACGCCAGCTTCAACGCCTCTGTTGCTGCGGCCCTCGCGATCGCCGAGACCCGCCGCCAATGGGGGATCTGACCGCCTCTTTCGAGTTCGGGAAAAGTCAATAATAACCTTTGACTAGCAGTTTCCCGGTCAGTAAAACCGTTCTTTACGTGGCAAGTTTTGTCGTGGGGAAGTTTACCGTCAGCACATTAAAAAGCTAACGTTGTGATTCAAATTTTTTTGAATCGCGACTTTGTCTTCTGATGTCCGGATGGATTTTTTTGCTCGCGAAAAAATTTGAGAACGTAAAGCAGCTGCTTTCCGGAGTTGCACAACATGCTGGCTTAGCTCAGTTGGTAGAGCAGCTGATTTGTAATCAGCAGGTCGTAGGTTCAAGTCCTATAGCCAGCTCCATCGACTCGCGAGAGTCAGATGAACTCGGAATGCAGATGTGAAAGCGGAGAGGTGCCCGAGTGGCTAAAGGGGATGGACTGTAAATCCATTGGCTCTGCCTACGAAGGTTCGAATCCTTCCCTCTCCACCAAACAACATTCACTTTAGTGAATGTTGTTTGCGGAGTGAGTGTTCTTTGAATGAGTGTGCGGTACGGAATTTTTGGCGGGAGTAGCTCAGTTGGCTAGAGCATCAGCCTTCCAAGCTGAGGGTCGCGGGTTCGAGTCCCGTTTCCCGCTCCAACAATTCCTTGGATATCGCCCACGTAGCTCAGGGGTAGAGCACACCCTTGGTAAGGGTGAGGTCGCGGGTTCGATTCTCGCCGTGGGCTCCAGCTTCCAGTTTGGGAAGCTGGAGTGATGACGAAGATAAATGATTTAGATTTAAGAATTTAGGTTCTTAAGAAACAAAAAAGAAAGGTCGAGAAAACAAAGATTCCGCTCGAGAAACTGAGCGAATCAACTCTCAGGAGGAACATCGATGTCAAAAGAGAAGTTTAACCGTACGAAACCCCACTGTAATATCGGGACCATTGGTCACGTTGACCACGGCAAGACCACGCTGACCGCCGCTATTACGAAAGTTCTCTCAGAACAGGGTAAAGCTCAGGCACTGTCTTACGACCAGATCGATAAGTCTCCTGAGGAGAGAGAGCGCGGAATTACGATTTCTACGACACACGTAGAATACGAAACCGACAAGCGCCACTACGCTCACGTAGATTGCCCCGGCCACGCCGACTACGTTAAGAACATGATCACCGGTGCCGCCCAAATGGACGGCGCGATTCTCGTCGTATCTGCCGCTGACGGCCCGATGCCGCAAACCCGCGAGCACATCCTTCTCGCTCGTCAGGTCGGCGTTCCGGCTCTCGTCGTGTTCATGAACAAAGTCGACATGGTTGACGACCCGGAACTCCTCGACCTCGTTGAGCTCGAAGTTCGCGAGCTCCTCAGCAAGTACGAGTTCCCCGGCGACAAGATCCCGATCGTAAAAGGCTCGGCCCTCAAGGGTCTCGAAGGCGATCCGAAAGGCAAAGAGTCAATCTTGGCTCTCATGGCCGCTGTTGACGAGTACATCCCGCAACCGGCTCGCGCGACCGACAAGCCGTTCCTGATGCCCGTTGAAGACGTGTTCTCAATCTCTGGCCGCGGTACCGTAGTTACCGGCCGTGTTGAGCGCGGAATCATCAAGGTCAACCAAGAGATCGAAATCGTCGGTATTCGCCCGACCCAAACCACCACCGTTACCGGTGTAGAGATGTTCCGCAAACTTCTCGATGAAGGTATGGCCGGCGACAACATCGGTTGTCTCCTCCGCGGTACCAAAAAAGAAGAAGTTGAGCGCGGCCAAGTTCTCGCTGCCAAAGGCACGATCAAGCCGCACAAGAAGTTCAAAGCTGAAGCGTACATCCTCACCAAAGAAGAAGGCGGCCGTCATACTCCGTTCTTCAACGGCTACCGTCCGCAGTTCTACTTCCGCACGACCGACGTCACGGGCGTCTGCACGCTGAAGGCCGGAACCGAGATGGTCATGCCCGGTGACCGCGCTGAGCTCCAGGTTGAGCTGATCGCACCCGTCGCTATGGAAAAAGAGCTCCGCTTCGCTATTCGCGAAGGTGGCCGTACCGTAGGCGCCGGCGTTGTAACTGAGATCGTTGAGTAATCGAGTTCTCGGGGCGGACCTTCGCGGGTCCGCCTAGGTTCGTGGGAGGCATCAGTTACTGCTGCCTCCAAATGATAGGGGTAGGGGTTGTCCCTTCCCCATTAGATTTTAAAGGATAAGCCCATGCGTTTGATCATTACGTTGGCGTGCGAGAAGTGCAAAGAGCGCAATTACACGACCAAAAAAAATAAGACCAAGACCCCCGACCGTTTGGCGAAGAAGAAGTTTTGCTCTCGCTGCAATGGCCACACTGTTCATAAGGAAACGAAGTAAGGCGCTTTGAATAGGGCAGTAGCTCTAGCGGT
>DASUEL010000030.1:0-4109 GCA_036275095.1 Bdellovibrionales bacterium | reverse complement strand
CACTTCGATGAAGACCGATTTCTGCTTCCACTCCCCGTTCGGGGCGTAACGACGGGTCCGGACTTTCACGCGGCTCACGCGGTTGGTGAAGTGATCGGTGAAAATCTTGAGCTGAGCGGAGTCATAGTAAGTCGACTCGATCAAGTTGAAGTCCGTTTGGGCTTCAAGGTAGCTGGGGGCCGAATAGCGGTTCAGGAGATGCTCCATCTCCGGCCAGATGCTCTTGGGGATTACGAACTTCTCCTCGAGCCGAACGAAGGTTGTAGGTTCGCTGTCATTTCTTGTCAGGGGTTGAACTTCAGCTAGCAACATATCGATTCTCTCCATGCAGCGGAGAGCCAGTGCAAGCGATGTTCCAGTTCAACGGGGCCACTTTGCGCCCACGAGATTTTAGGAAAATCTTAGAAAATGAGGCGATTCTGAAGGCTTACGCCATCGTGGAGCGTAGCTTCATCAAGCACGACGGTGTCCTTCAGGTGCGAGTTCTTTGTAATCCTTACTCGGTTGCCCAAAACAACGATACCTTCCAGTGTCGCGCCATTTTCCACCTGGGCGCCGTCACCCAGGAACGGCTCTCCGCGCGCCGGTATTTTCATTGTTGGCAGAAGATCTTGTAGCAATTGTTGAAGGAACGTCTTTTCAAAGGAACTTTCCTCGGACCAGAGCAGATTCGCCAGTTCCAATGTGGCATCCAAGTAACTCTTTTCGTCACCGGTCTCGTACCACCGAACGGGCGCCGTGAACGCCAGCACCCGCTGCTCGTTTTGGAGGGCCGGAAGAATGGCGTCTTGAAAGATATTCGACTCTCCCTCCGGTAGGTATTCGAAGATTCGGGGGGAAAAAGCCTGAATGCCGATGAAATGGTAGGGCTTCGTCCCGACGCCGGTTTTTGTTTTGCCGATTCCCGCCACGTTTCCGGCCTTGTCGGCCCAAACCGCATTGAACTTCACGCCGGCGTCAGGATGCTCCATGACCATCAGCGTGGAGAGTGCCTTGTGATGCTTGTGAAACTCCATGAACTGTTCGAGCAACCCGGCCCGTTTCGGCAAGATGATGTTGTCACCGTTGCAGACGATGAAGTGGAAGCCGTCGTTGAGGTGTTTCTTCGCGTTCCAGATTCCGCCGCCGCTCCCGAGTATTTGCGGCTCGTGTGAAAAGACCAGGTCTTGGACTTTCATGCGCGGCCGCAACTCGCGGATTCGCTCCGGAAGGTGATGCGTATTCACGACCAGGCGCTCGAGCTCGAGCGATCGCAGCAGATACTCATTGTAGAGGAGCATCGGGACATTCAGCATCGGCACCGCGGGTTTCGGTATGCGGTCGGTGACCGGCCGCAGCCTCGTGCCTAATCCTGCCGCGAGCAGCATGCCCTTCATGTCACGTCGAAGTTATTATCGAAAACGCCGTGCCGCTCTAATATGTCGGCGAAGCCGCGATATTCTTTGAACAGACCGCAGCTGCGCTTTACTTTTTGAAGCGTGTGCTTCAAGTACTTCAGGTAACGCTTATCCTGGCGCAAATTGTAGAAAGAGGCGAAACTCCCGCACGCCTTGAAGCAGCGCTGAATCGATTGTATTTCATATATTTCGCGAAATTGATCGGTCGAAACGGCGGGCAAGCCGTGGGAACGGCGGCGCTCGAAATAATATGAGAGCAAAACCTCCGAGACGTTTTCGTTGATGTCGACATACGAGTCTTTCAACAGGCTCACGAGGTCGTATTGGATAGGTCCAAGCCTCGCGTCTTGAAAGTCGATCACGCAAATCTTGTCGAGCTTGAGCATGAGATTCCGCGAATGGTAGTCGCGATGTGAGATGTATTTGGGCTCACGGTCGAGGCGCTCACAGATGTCACTGAAAACGTCGTCCAGCGTATTGAGCTCGGCGACGCTCAGCGAGAGGCCGCAGAACTTCTCGAGCAAATGGCTTTTGCCGTAGTTCATTTCCCAAAGAAATTTCTCTTTGTCGAACGCAATCTTGAAAGCCGTGCAGGGCGCCTTGTTGGCCGTAGCATCGTAATGAATCTTCGCGATTTCATCGATTGCGAGCTTGTAGAAAGGGATCACGAGCTCCTGGTTTTGGTTCTCCCAAAACTTGCGCTCGAGGGTCAGGTCGCCGAGATCCTCGAGCAGGACCAGACCTTCGGCCGGGGACTTCGCGACGACCTCGGGCACATGTACACCGCTGGCGTGAAAGTGCTCGAGCACGCTCAAAAACGGATAATTGGCGTCATCAACGAAAGGCTCCCATTGCATGAGAACCCACGATTGATTGCCCTGAATCACGCGGTAGTAGCGGCGGCTCGAAGCATCGCCAGCGAGTGGAACGACTTGAACGGCGTCTGCGCGCAGCGTACGGCGCAGAAAGCCCAGAAATGGCCAGTCCTCTTGTTTTATCGCTAACATCTTTAAATGCTTGCAGAAAGGCGCGGGGAAATCAATCCCGCGCCCTGAGGACCTGGACGAATCGTCGGATTAGAACGTCTTGCAGTCCGAAATGAAATCGAAAGTCTCTTTGATCGTTCCGCCATCGATGATGCGAATCTCGCGAAGCCCGTTCCCCGGCCCCTGCAATATCAGGCTGCGAGCCTGAACGACATGGACACTTCCGCTCCAGCCACGCACGGCCTTGGTCGCGATCTGAGCTTCACCATGAGGCAGTTTCGCGATCGCCACGCCTACGCTGCCGCCTTTTTCGGTCGGCGCGAACGACGCTACCGCGAGCTCTCCGTCGGTCGACGGCTTCGAGCAGTAGAATCCGTTTCCATTCGTAGTTTCGGCCAAGGCCGGAGCCGCGAGAGCCAATACCAATATAAATGCGAACTTATTTTTCATGAATGATCCTTTCGTTATTCTCCGGGAATGTAGCCCGACTTTTCGAGGCGCTCGAGTTTCTCGAGCAGCGCCGAGCGGCTCAAGCCAAGTAGCCTTGAGGCCTCTGACTTATTACCGCCGGCTTTGGCCATGGCTTGTTGCACCATCTTGGCTTCGAGCTCTTCGGAGGCCTCTTTCAAACTGGTTTTCGAGCGGACCAAGCGGTAAAGCTGCTTCATCTCGGAGCCCACGATCTTCACCGGAAGATTTTCGACTCCGATTTTATCTTTCTTCACTTGCTCCACGATCTTTTGGATTTCGGTTTCGAGCTCTTTTTCATTGCCCGGCCAGTCGTACTCAGTGAGGAAGCTGAGGGTCTCGAGGCCAAAGGACGAGAGGTCCTTCTGACCTTGACTGTGGGCCTTCGAAAAAAAATCGACGAGCTCGAGAATGTCCTCTTTTCGCTCGACGAGCGCAGGAATCTTCAAATGCGCCTTCGAAAAATAGAAGGCGAGCGTGCTTCTCAGCGCCCCGCTCTCAACGAGCGCGTTCATGGGAGACTGCACGGCCGCGATCAAACGCGGGGTGTTCTCCCCCATCAGCTCGAGCATGTACCCGTCGAGAACCGCTTGTTCGGCCTTGCTGAGCTCGGAAAGATTCGGAATGAAGATCGTGATCGGGCCCAGCTCCGCGATATCCGACGCTTTCGAGATCTGATCCGAGTCGAGATCATCCCAAGAAATGAAGCTCGAGCGGCCCGACTTCTGGTGAATGTCGAACGCCAGCTCCTTGAACGGAATGCCGGGCTTACCCTCGAGCAGGATCTGGGTCAGATACGGCCCTTGATGCCGGCCCACCAGGATCTGCTCGCCAACGTCTTTGTTTTTGCTCCGAACGTTATGCAAATAGACGACGTTATCGGCTGGCGACGTGTTCTCCAGATAGTTTTCGAGCTGGCGAACCCGCGCGCCGCGGTCGGCGGCGTCGACGTAACCGTCGAAAAGCAGTTCGACCGTGTCGACAACGGCGTCGATTTCGGTTTCTGTCAAAGTAATGCCCTGCTGGATGACCGCGGCACCGGCCACGGACTCGCCCAGACGGACCGGGACGACAAGCGCGTCCCCGGAAATGATTTTCTTGGCTCGCCGATTACGGTTAATGAGATCGACGATGTCGCTCCCATCGCTATCGGCATAAGGATTCATCTCAACGTATGAAACCGGGCGCTGATAACGTTCCGCAATGATCTGGCAAAGCCGCGTGAGTGTTTCACTCATAGCTGCCTCCACCTGAGCGT
>DASUEL010000029.1:0-4246 GCA_036275095.1 Bdellovibrionales bacterium | reverse complement strand
GGCACACTCCGTGCTCTATGGAAAGGCAACCCCCTTGAAGCGGCTTGGACCCCCGAATCCCCCCCAAGCCGCTTTTTCTTTTTCTAGGGGTTGTTTGGCGAGCGACGTATGCAAACCTTCTCGAAAATCACCCTTACTATTTTCACCTGCGCCCTCATTTTCGTGAATTGCGCCGACAAACCGAAAGAGCGTTTCCGCAACCGCGCGGGCGACAATAAAGGAAACGGCACTGTCACCACGCTCGCCGAAGAGGATGTCACGCTCGAAGCCGCGCAAGACGTGGCGTTCGCCATGAGCTTGGCCCGCTACACCCTCCGCAACTCCCCGTTCCGCGACAACGGCTGCACGCCCAAAGAGGCCCCGGCGCAGCCCTCTTGCATCATGAAGCGCGTGACCGAAAAACGGGCGGAGTACCGCTACCACTGCAACAATAAGATGAAGGGCACCCAAACGTACGAGCTTCATGTGAACCCGCAGGGCGAAAAGCGTTTGGTCGTAAATGCCGATGGGCTCCAGACATGGAACAAAGGCAAAATGGTCGGCCGCAATCAAAAACTCAGTGTGGTCCTCACCGCCGACAAATGTGAGTGGAGCCAAGAGATGACCGTCGGCAACCGGCAGATCGTCATCGAAGGCGGCGCCTTCGACGCGAAAGATCCGCTCAAAAAGACCGCGAAGGCCGCTGCCGTCGACGTGAAGCTCGGCCCCGCGCTTTCGGCCGATGATTCAGCCGCCACGTTCATCAGCGACGAGCTCGCCGTCGACGAAGAGGCGCCCGCCGCAAGCCCCGAGGGAACGGCGCGCCCGCAGCCGCGCGCGACGCAAAAGCCGAAGCCGAAGCAGGCACCGATGAGCGAGATTATGTTTGAAATTCCCGAGCTCACTTGGGACGGCAACTGCGCGCATCCGCCGACGGGCCGCATGACCTATCAATACATCAAAGACGGAGCGGAAACGCCCGTGACCGGTGAGCTCCAGCTGACGAAGGCCGAAGCCGTGTACCCGTCCGACAAGCCCGAGAAGACAAAGAAGCTCAAATGGCCGAGCTCGTGCCCCGCCACCACCACGCCCGGCGATATCCCGTTAAGCATTGAAAATTTTTGACTTTTAAGACCTCCCCAAGGGAACATCTAGGCCGACAAAATCAAGCCTGGAGCTCCGGTCGCGGGTTCGCTGAACTCAAGCCCCACCGGCGCCTCGGGTTCAATTCGTTGGGGGTCCAATGCGCGCGCTCTGGCTGGTCATAATCGCACTTTCGTTAAACGTCGGCTGCACCAAAAAGAAAGAAGAGCCGAGAAACTCGGTCTCACACTCATTCAATGCGAACGTCAAAGGCTTGGATCCGGTTCAAGCGAGCGACGTCTACACGCATGAAGTGGTCGCGCAAATCAGCGAGGGCCTCTTTCAATATCACTACCTTAAGAGGCCGTTCGAGCTCGAGCCCCTGCTCGCCGACGGAATGCCGCAGGTTTCGAAAGACGGCCTGACGTACACGTTCAAAATCAAAAAAGGCGTTCGCTTCGCCGACGACGCCGCCTTCCCTGACGGCAAAGGCCGCGAAGTCACCGCCGAAGATTTCATCTATTCATGGAAGCGAGTCGCCGACCCGGCGAGCCAGGGTGAAGGCTTCTGGATTTTCGACGGCAAAATCAAGGGCCTCAACGAGTGGCGTACCACCAAACCCAAAGTCGACTATGCCGCCGCAGTTGAAGGGCTTCAGGCACCCGACAAACACACGCTCGTCGTGAAACTGACCAAACCCTATTATCAGTTCATGTACGTGCTCGCGATGTCGTACACGATGGTCGTTCCCCGCGAGGCCGTCGAGAAGTACGGTGCCGAGTACCTGAATCACCCGGTCGGCACCGGCCCGTTCATGCTCAAGGAGTGGGTGCGCAACAACAAAATCGTGCTCGTACGCAACCCGAATTTCCGGGGCGAGACGTACCCTACCGAAGGCGCGCCCGGCGATAAAGAAGCCGGACTGCTCGCCGACGCGGGCAAGCCGATCCCGTTCGTCGACGAGGTCGTGTTCAACGAGCTTCCCGAAGATCAGCCGCGCTGGCTGACGTTTCTCAAAGGCAACGCCGACTTCAACTCGCCCCCCAAGGACAACTTCGACCAGATGATCGAAGGCGGAAAGCTCAAAAAAGAATGGGTCGACAAAGGCCTCAAAGTTCTCACCGGCCCAGAGCTCGACGTCGTCTACGACGTGCTCAACACCGAAGACCCGGTCCTAGGCAAAAGCAAATACCTGCGCCAAGCGATGAGCCACGCGATCAACCGCAAGCTCATGATCGAAAAGCTCTACAACGGCCGCGCGCTGATCGCCGAGGGCCCGATTCCGCCGAACATCGAAGGCTACGACCCGAATTTCAAGAGCCCGTACTCCGAGTACAACGTCGAAAAGGCGAAAGAGCTTTTGAAAAAGGCCAACCTCGGCGACAAGCAGATCGAGATCAACTACGAAACCACCAACTCCGCGACCGCCCGCCAGTTCGCCGAGTTCGTCCAGCAAGAAATGGCCGCGATCGGCATCAAGCTGAACATCAAGATCAACACCTGGCCCGAGATGATGGAGAAAAACAAAAAGAAAAAGGCGCAGATGTTCGGCATGGCCTGGCAGGGCGACTACCCCGACGCCGAAAACTTTCTCCAGCTTTTCTACGGCCCGAACGAGGCGCCTGGGCCCAACTCCTCGAATTTCAAAAACAAGGAGTTCGACGAGCTCTACAAAAAAGCCGCGAGCCTTCCTCCCGGCGCCGAGCGAACGAGGCTCTATCAGCGCATGCGCGACATCGTCGTCGAAGAGGTACCGTGGATCTTCAAAGCGCACCGCCTGATGTACATGGTTCACCACGGCTGGCTTCACAACCTGAAGTATGACAAGCTGGTGGCGACGCGCATGAAATACCTGCGGGTCGACGCCGAAAAACGCGCCGAAATGAAGGGCAAACTCTAACGAATGCTGATTTTCATCATCCGGAAACTGCTCTACATGATCCCGATCGTGCTCGGGGTCACTTTGATCACGTTCTTGCTTTTCAACGTGGTGGGCGGCAATCCCGCCTACCAGTACGCTGGCAAGAACGCGACCGTCGAGCAGATTCAGGAGCTCGAGCGTGAGCTGGGCATCGACCGGCCGCTCCCCGAGCAGTATCTGTTTTACTTGCAGCAGATCGTCACGTTCGACTTCGGCCGGAGCTGGTCGACCAAACAAAAGATCAGCACGATGCTGCTCGACGGGATGGGCGCGAGCCTCAGCCTGACCATTCCCCCGTTCGTCATCGGCATTTTCCTCAGCATCTCGATCGCGCTCTACGCGACCCGCCGCCGCGGCTCCGCCATCGATAAGGGCCTCATGATCTTCTGTCTCGCCGGCATGAGCATCAGCGCGCTCGTGTACATCATCTTTTTTCAGTACGTGCTCGGCTACTGGCTCGGCTGGTTCGAAATCACGGGGTACGACCCTGATCTCGTCGGCCGCTGGAAGTACCTCTACATGCCCTGGATCATCTGGATTGTCGTCTCGCTCGGCTCGTCGATTCTTTTCTACCGCACGCTCTTTCTCGAAGAGATGTTTCAAGATTACGTGCGCACGGCACGCGCCAAAGGTTTGGGCGAAAACCGCATTTATTACTCTCACATCCTGAAAAACGCGATGATTCCAATCATCACCCTCGTCGTGATGGAGCTGCCGGCGCTACTCACGGGCTCGCTGCTGCTCGAGGCCTTTTTCGCGATTCCCGGCATCGGCGGCCTGCTCATCAAAGCCCTACAAAGCTCCGATTTCCCGGTTATCAAGGCCATGACCTTCATCGGTACGTTCCTGTATATCATTGCGAACATTCTCTCCGATATCGCCTATGCCATGGTCGACCCGAGGATCAAACTCCAATGACGGCCAAAACCAACGCGAAAACCAATTTCCCTGATTCACCCGGCGCCGAGGCGCAGAAGCCCTCGAAAAACTCGCTTTGGCGGGACGCCTACCGGCGCATCAAGCGCGACAAGATCGCGGTGGTTTGCTTTTTCATCATCGCCTTCTATTTTCTGCTCGCGCTCTCGATCGAGCTCGGCCTCATTTATGCTTCGGTCGGCCCCGGCCCCGACGCCTATGCCCCGCCGAGCTGGGAGCACTGGTTCGGCACCGACATTTTCGGGCGTGACGTGCTCGCCAAAGCCGTTCAGGGTACCCGAACGGCGATCTTGATCGGCTTCGTGGCGTCATTCATTTCCATCCCGA
>DASUEL010000028.1:0-3395 GCA_036275095.1 Bdellovibrionales bacterium | reverse complement strand
AAGATTCGGGAGCTCGCAAGGCCAATCGCGCCGCCCGCAAACGCCGGCAAATGACCCTTTCGGCTCAAGCAATGAGCGCCTATATATAGATTCAATATTTGGGAAGGGTGCCGTTGTCCGCGCGAGGCTTGAAGAAGATTTCGCCGATCTCAGTGCCCTGGGAGCCGGGTTTCACTTCGCCGACAACCTCGCCCAGCTCTTCTCGTGAGCCGATAGGCTCGACCGCGTCTTGCTTGTCGATACGCACGTATACGTAGGTCTTATTGCCGAGCGGCTCCACGCGCGCGCTCTGGATGCGCACTTGATGCCCCGGGGGCAAGGAGCGCCGCAACCGCTGTACAAGTACATTGAAACGGGTCCCCGACATGAGGGCCGCGACTTCCTCGGGATACTCGACTGATTTAGGCCGGGCCGCCTCGGCAGAGGCCGCCGGAAACATCGAAATTAGAGTCAATGCGATCGCGAGAAGACGAAACGGGTACGTCATCGTTCACTCCAGTTCTCTCAGTAAAGCAAGAACCGGAGGCGATTGGAAACCACCAAATTTAGAATCTTTTATGACAATCGAGAAAAGCCGTTTAGCCGGCCTTGCGAATCAGAGCGTCGTATTCGTCGAAATCGGCATAGCCTTGCACGGCGAACGAAGGCTCCAGCTCATGCCTCTTCATCCACTTCTTTAACTTTCTCTCCAGAGCCCGCTCCAAGTCAGCCAAAGCCACCGCCTGCCAGTCGCGGGCGGTCCGGTCGGCTGTCGCCTCGAAGAGCATGGTCTCGGCTTCGAAGGAGCCGACGGCGCTATGAACCTTGAATGAGAAGAAGTACCCGCTCTTGACCCGGGTCACGGAGGCCCGAAAGGTCGCATCACGCGGCATCGATGAGAGCATCCGCTCCAGCCATTCGGAGCAGGCCTTCTTGAAAGCCGCGCGCGGGGTAAATTCGAAGAATTGGAAACCTTGCATCGACCTTGAGTATATCAAAGCCGGGCGCGTCCCGCGACGTGATCTCACCGCGAGACGCTCAGCTGGCACACGGGCCGTTACTCACAAGGAGCGACGTTTCCTTCTGAGATGTTGCGCCCGTTGAGGGTCGAATCGGCTTCATAATCAAGTCCGGCGAACGCCTGCTTTTCGTCGGTGCCGCAAACCCGTCCCTTAAACGTATTCAGTTGAATTCGGCCGCTCCGCAAATTGTAGCCGACGATGCCGCCGGCGACGCCTTGGCTCGAGACCCGGGCTTTGGAGCTGCAGCCGCGAACTTGGCCGCCTTCGTTTTTTCCGACGATGCCGCCCGCGTTCACACGCGCGAGCACCGAGGTGTCGCGCACACCACAATTGGCTCCCGTTACGACGCCGAAATTCCAGCCCACGAGCCCGCCGGCACTCCAGTGTCCGCGCATGTCCCCGCTGGCCTGGCCGCCGTCAACGACGCCCGTTCCGCGGTTGACGGAAACGAGCCCGCCGACCGACGAGTAGCCGTCGCCTTCGACGACCCAGAGCCGCACGGTCGCGGCACTGCGGGTGACGTTTTCGAAATTTTCAGAGACGAGCCCCGCGGCGCTGCTTCCGGTGACGTCGCCTTCCAGCTCGACCTCCTCAATCGTGCCGAAGTTCTGGCCGACGAGGCCCGCGGTCGCGCGGTTGGAGTGGATGCTCGAGTTCACGAATTTGATGTTACGAATGGAACCGTCGAGACGAACGATCGGCGCCACGGCCTGACCCGCAGGAGTTTCGCTACCTGAGCGGCGGATCGCGAGCCCGGTGATCTTGTGGCCGCGGCCGTTCAAATGGCCCGCGAATACGGAGATCGGCTTGAAGCCGCGCCCTTCGTTCCAATCGGCGGTTTCGTTGCAGTCGATATCCCGCACGAGCACGTAGGTGTCGGTTTCATTGGCACGGCGAAGCTTTTCGTCGAGCTCCTGGCACGTTGAGATTGTGTGCGCGCCGAGCACCATCGGGTCGAGCAGGCCCCTGATTTCGTTCAGAAGTGCGTTTGAGAGTACCCAGCCCTCATCGCGGTCGTTGATGATACCGAGGTACTCGTGAATGACGAGACGAACGCGGCTTCCGGCTTCGGTTTGCGGAACCGACCAGTGGGCTCGGCTCACGAGAATGAGTTTTCGATCCGGATAATTGACGGCCGACCGCTCGCCACTTGAGTCGTAAACACGCTCACGGCTTTCGACCCGAGTCTCGCGGATTGCGGCCGTCAAGCGCTCGCGAAGGGTCGCGAAATCATGTCCTTTGACGGAGCCGGCCGAGTCAATGCGCTTGAGACTCTCGGCTACCTGACTCGCGATGACGACGAACTCTCCGGCGACGTCGTCGCCGGCATTGGGCCCGTCGTTTTCAACGGCTTTGAAGCCGGGCGCGCAGGCGGCGATAACGGACAACAGAATGAAAAACACGCCGTTCTTAATCATGTCTTCTCCTGGGAATCATCACTAACGGGGAACATTTGGACGGCCAGCTTATAGACCCGCGTGCAATTTCCCTTACGCTCCAGCTCGCGGGCAAGGGATAAGCGGAATTGTCTGATCTTTTCACGGGCGTACTCGACGTGCTTGGGGTCCATCGCGAACGTGATACAGGTATGCGAGCGTGCCTCGAATGGATCATTGTCGAGCGACTCGAGGCTTTTTTCGAACACTTGTTTGTACCAGCGCTTCGCGGCCGCCGACGTATGCATATTGTCGATCTTGATGGGTAGGCCCGTTTGGCGCCAGCGCAGCCCTTGCCGTGAAACGAGGCCCAGATTCACGAGATTATCCATCGCGATCTTGGCCTGCGCCGGCGGAATTCGCAGCTTTTGGCCGATCCAGCGCTGATCCCACTTCGCGCTCTTGGTTTCAAGCAGCGACAGGATGGCATAGTAGTACCAGTTGGAAACAGCCTCAAAAGCATCGAGCTGCATCTGCTGATAGCTCTCCTCGATGATTTCGGGCATGTCGCCGGCCTTTTTGAACCGCTTGAAAAATGCGGCTCGCTCTTCGGGTGAAAGCGCGAGCGCGTCGGAGACTTTCTGGGCCGCTTTCTTCGATAGCGGGCGTTTGCCAGAGAGCACCAGTGACAAGACGGTATGGCTCATTCCGAGGGAGCGTGCGAAGGCACGGAGTGAGTACCGCGGATTTCGCTCGCACCGGCGAGCGAGCTCACGCTTTAATAAGCTTCTTGGTTCTAGAATTTCGGATGTTTCAGACACGCCGGAGTTTTTAGCACGGACTTCTGAAACCACCAAGTTTTTGAAACCAGCATGGTTTCAGAATATAAAAACGTTTACTTTTTTCAGTCTATTCGGAATCGGCGGATCACGGCCGTACGCTGTCGTTCACCCGTTTGATTTGATCGAGTCGCAGCACCAAGTCGCTGTTCAGTTTCATGAACTCTTGGTGATCTTTA
>DASUEL010000027.1:0-4023 GCA_036275095.1 Bdellovibrionales bacterium | reverse complement strand
GCCGGCAATCTTTTGACCTCGATCGTGTTCGGTCTGCTGCACGCACTGACGCCCGCGTATTTCATCATCGCAACCGGTATCAGCCTCTACCTAGGCTGGGTCTACGAGGCCTCGGGCCGGCTGCTCGCGGTGCCGCTGTTGATTCACGGGCTCTACGATTTCGCGGCCCTGCTGCTGTACCGGCGCAAGCTGCGGCAAATCTCGCCGCCTCTTCACGATTTGGAAAAACCCGGCGCACCGTTCTGATTCACGCTTGATTGAATGAGCATCCAGATCGGCATCTCCGGCTGGCAGTACCGCGAGTTTCGCGGCATCTTTTATCCGAAAGGGGTGAAGCCCGCTGAGATGCTCGCGTACTACGCGCGCCATTTCAGCGCGGTGGAGCTGAATGCGAGCTTTTACCGGTTTCTCGCCGATTCCTCGTACGACAAATGGCGCGACGAGACGCCCGAGGGTTTCGTCATCGCGGTCAAAGCGAATCGGTACTTCACGCATTTTCACCGGCTCAGCGACCCGAAAGAGCTCTGGAAGGGCTTCTTGGCGCAGACCCGCCGGCTGGGCCACAAACTCGGCCCGATTTTGTTTCAAACCCATCCCTCGATGAAAGCCGATTTGGCCCGGCTGCGCCTGTTTTTGCGGCACATCGGGCGCGGGCACGACTTCGTCTTCGAATTTCGGCATCCGAGCTGGTTTCAGGAGCCGGTGTATGAGCTGCTGCATTCGTTCGGTGCCGCGTTTTGCGTCTACGACCTGCGTGCGAGCCATTCGCCCGTGCTGACGACGTCGAATACGGCGTACGTGCGTCTGCATGGGCCGACGGAGGAGCCGTACGTCGGGTCCTACAGCGACCGCCAGCTCGAGCAGTGGGCGCGCCAGGCGCGCGCGTGGGACGCCGAAGGCCGCGACGTCTACATTTTTTTCGACAACACGATGAACGGCGACGCGATAATCAATGCGCGCGATCTTGTTGCCAAAATCTGGCCGAAAACGAATATTGGCTTCACAATTAATCCATGACGGCCCCCTATTGTCTCGGCCCTGAGGGGGAAGTTATGCCTGAGACGACACATCTAGATCAGGGACGCATCACCATCGGTCGCGGCGGCCAAACCATCGAAGGCCAGAATGATGATGTCGAGACGATCTCAAAAGAAGAGCTCTACGATCTGCTCCGCCGGCATGAGCCCGTGCAGCTGATCAATGTGCTCGATCCGAAACTTTACGGGCTGGGCTCGATCAAAGGCTCGCTGCGGATTCCCGCGAACGAGCTGGCTGACCGTTTGATGGAAATCGACAAGTCGAAAGAAATCGTCACGTACTGCGCGAACTACGACTGCCAGCTGTCGAAGGAGGCCGCGCGCCTGCTGGGACGGCATGGATTCGCGGTGCGCGCGTATGAGGGCGGGATCGAAGAGTGGAAGCAAGCCGGCCTCGCGGTCGACTTGCACTAAAAGCCAGAGAGGAGACGAAGATGCTGAGAGCGTACGCTGCAGTGTTGGCCGTATCATGTTTCGCGCAATACTCGTTCGCGCAAGAGGCGCCCACGAAGGCTGAAACCATCGTGCGTCCCGGGTCCGAAGTGGTGTCGGGGCAAACTCCGCCCGCGCCGGATAATGAAACCAGGCCGACCGAAGCCGCCGACGCGATCAAAAAACGCGATCAAACCGCCGCGATTGCCGACGTGAAGCCGACCGAGGGAAACAACGTGCGCGGCCAGCTCGAATTCGTCCAGACCCGCGAAGGCGTCAAAGTAATCGGCAAGATCGAAGGCCTCGAGCCGAAATCAATTCACGGTTTCCACATTCACGAGAATGGGGATTGCTCGGCGCCTGACGCGTCAAGCGCGGGCTCTCACTTCAACCCGAAGAACGCGAAGCACGGAGTCCTCGGCCAAACGAAGCATGCCCACTTGGGTGATCTCGGCAATCTTTCGGCCGACAGCCTCGGTGTCGCAACAATTGACCGCACGTTCAAGAAACTGAAAGTGAACGCCGGCAAGGATCAGATTCTGGGGCGTGCCGTCGTCGTCCACTCGAAAGCCGACGACCTGAAGACCCAGCCTTCGGGCGATTCAGGCGCGCGCATCGCGTGCGGCGTGATCACGAAGCCGAGCCACCCGAACACTGAAACCATTCAGTAATTTCGCGCCGGAACGAGGCAGCCGATGGAGTTTCAAGCGGGGCGCAACAGCTGGAGAGTCACACAAGCGGGGCGCGTCGCCTTTCTCGTCGACGCAGCCGCGTACTTTTCGGCGTTCGCGGAGGCCGCCAAACTCGCGCGGAGATCAATCTTCATTCTCGGCTGGGACATTCATACGCACACGCGTTTGGCGGAAGGGCTCGAGCTCGGCCCGTTCTTACTCGGTCTTCTCGAGAGAAACCCCGAGCTCGAAATCAAGATTCTCATTTGGCAAACGCATCTGATTTACGCGTTCGAGCGGCAAGATCAAACGTTCGTGAAAGAGTATTTTTCGCGTCACCCGCGCATGAAATTTTTCTGGGACGCCAACCATCCGCCGACCGCTTCGCTCCACCAGAAGATCGTGTTGATCGACGGCGAGCTCGCGTTTTCGGGAGGGCTAGATATCACACAGTGCCGCTGGGACACGCCCGCGCACGACTGTGACGAACCGGGACGGGTGACGCCCGACGGAAAACCGTACGGCCCGTTTCACGACGTGCAGGTCATGTTCGACGGACCGGCAGCGCGCGCGCTGCGCACGCTCGTCGCCGAGCGCTGGCGGACGGCGACCGGCGAGCGGCTGGGCTTCGACGGCGGCCTCGATGCGGTTTGGCCCGAGTCCGTGCGTCCTGAGCTGACTGAGGTGCCCGTTGCGATCTCGCGAACCCTTCCGCGGTGGAACGGGCAGCCGGGCGCATTCGAAAATCTCGAATCCTACGTCGACTTGATTCGGGGCGCGCGGCGGGAGCTCTACATCGAGAGCCAATATTTTTCCTCGGAGCGAATCGTCGAGGCCATGAAAGATCGCTTGCGCGAGCCTGCAGGTCCCGAAGTCGTGGTGGCTCTGCCGCACCGGAATAGCGGCTGGATCGAGGAGTCGACCATGGGTACGCTGAGGTATCGGGTACTCAAAGACTTACGGGCGGCCGATCTTCACGGGCGTTTGCGCGTGTACTATCCAGTCGTGAAAAACACCGCCGGGCCGGAGCCTGTCGATGTGAATTTGCATTCGAAGGTTCTGATTGCCGACGGCCGTTTCGTGCGTATCGGGTCGGCGAATTTGAGCAATCGCTCGATGGGATTGGATGCCGAGTGCGACCTTACGTTCGAAGATCGGGACGGCGCGGGCGCCACCGGCCTGCGTGACCGGCTGATTTCCGAGCATTTGGGACTCACGGTCGAGGCGTGGCGGGCGTATCTCGGGCGGCACGGCTCGTTGATCGCGGCCATTGAGGCGCGCGCGAAGGACGCTCCCGGCGCGCCGAAAGCGCTACTGCAGTTTCCTGACGAATTGCCCGCCGTCTTGAATACGATTCTTCCTGACACGAAAGTCATCGATCCGCCCGCGCCCTATCGGTTCACGAATTGGGGCAAGCTCGTGCTGGACCGTTCGATACTCCCGAGCCGCAAACAATGGGCCTACATTCTGACGATCGCCGCGGTGATCGGCGCCGCCGCTTTGCTCTGGAGCTTCACGCCGCTTCGTGACTGGTCGGACCCGCGCTTTTTAGCCGCAGAAATGAACAGGCTCGGGCCCGAGCCCGTTCGAAGCCTTGCCGTGCTCGGGATTTTCATTTTGCTGTCAGCGCTGTTGTTTCCGCTGAACGCGCTTCTGTTCGCCGTGTCGTTCATCTTCGACATGAAGCTCACTCTTTTGTACTGCCTGGTGGGCTCACTCGCGAGCGCGCTTTTGGTCTTCGCGCTCGGGCGCAGCGGATCCCGGGTTCTGCCTAAATTTCTCGAGGGAGAAAAGTCCGAGAAGGCCAGGCTTCTGCTGGAGCAAAAGGGTATATACGTCGTTTTCCTTCTGCGGCTTCTGCCGCTCGTTCCGTTCTCGGTGAT
>DASUEL010000026.1:0-7496 GCA_036275095.1 Bdellovibrionales bacterium | reverse complement strand
GAAGGAGCACGGTGTGCGATCTGAAGGGTCAAACCATTTGAAAAACGGTACGGACACGAATAATCGCGGCAAACGATCGTCACTCATGGTTCTTGGGCTGACGGTGGCTCTCTCGTTCATGCCGCTGACCTACAACGCATGCTCGGGCCCGGCACCGCACGAGCCGGCTGATCAAATGAGCGGCGGCACCGGCGGCGGCAATCCCGTCACCGAATCCCAGTTCGCGTTCTCGGCCTTTACTTTCGCGGGGGACATTAACATTGAGCTATGTGTTGAAAGCCTGACCTTCCGTAAGACGATCGATGGCCCGCCCGGTTTTGAAACGGTCGAGGTTCAGATCGGCAAGCAAGTCAGTCTCACCTCCGCGGGAAATTTCTTCCACTCCGCCGCCCTCCCGGTCGGAACGTACGTCTCGGCAAGCGTGAACTTGTTCGGCGGATGCCCGTCAGACGCGAATATCATCGTCTCGAATGAGAACGGCCGATTTTCAACCAATGATCTTACGAAACTAAATTTCGAAGATGCGGCCCGGGTCAACGGAGGCGGTTTACTTCAGTTTGAAAGCGGGGATCTAATACAAGATCTGTCGACCGTCATGAGTAACGACCAGATCACGACCGCGGTCGGCGGCACTGTTTACGGCTATCTCTCTCTGGGCACCCCTTATCTCGGCACACCCGCAGCGATTCCGGGCTTGGTCGAAGCCGAAAACTTCGATAACGGAGGCGTGCTCGCCGCCTATAACGACCAAACGCCGAGCAATCTCGGAGGCGCCTACCGCACGTCTGAACCGGTTGACATCCGCGCAGTCATGACTGTTCCGGTTGACCCGGGGGCTTTTGAAGTTTTTGATTTTGAAACTGGCGAGTGGCTCAGCTATTCCGTCTCGATTTCCAGCGGCCGCACCTATGACTTCAGCGCCCGTGTCACGAACCGCGAAAGCACGGCCGCCATGGTCCACATAGAGCTCGACGGCTCATCGGTCGCGTCTTTTCTCGTTCCCCCTTCGGCCTTCCCCACGGACATCGTTTCCAGTGCGATCTTCTTGCCTGCAGGCCGCCGCAATTTTCGGATTGTCGTCGATTCGGGACGCATTGCCATCGACAATTTTCAGTTGAATTGAGCTCGCGAGTAGCGCATCGGGCACCGGTTTACGGTGCCGTCTGTTTCAATGACATCGAGCCTTCGTTCGACCAGGCCTGCGGAATATTGCCGGCCGCGAGGGATTCACCGATCTGATCCATCGTATTCGGGGCTTTGAGAATCTTTCCGGCGTACGTCGCGCCTTGATCGGATGTCTCGCCCATATAAACGTAGTACCACTTGTGCGGCGGGCCCTTGAGCTTGAACACCAGAGCCAGCTGCGTGACGCCCGAGGCTTCGCGAAAGAACGCCTTCTGTTCGGTCGACGGGAACTCGGTCTTTCCGAAGACGGGTTTCGTAGTGGTCAGCACCAATTGCGTGAAGCTCATTTCATCGAAGAACACTTTCACTTGCCCTTTGACGCCGTCGTTGTGAGGCGCGCCGGCGATCGTCTCCATCTCGCCGGTATATTTCAGCGTAGCCGCCGCGCGAGCATCAGTCAGCGAACAAGAAATCAACAGAATCATGAGCCACTTCATCGGAACCCCCGTATGATTAAAGTTTTGCGAGTGTCGAAGCTTGGCCGTTGCAGCGCTCATGCCACGCTCCAAATCGAATTATGCGGGCACCGCGGCTCGAAGTGTGACACCATGACAAACCGACTTGCAACTCTGGCAACGCGAGCCCCGCGCCTTTCTGATCGAGCTAAGCGTGAACTTTACCGTCGATTCGAGGTTTCAGGAGAAACGGCACGAGACGCCAACCAAGTAACGTAAAACAGACGGTCCAGCCCGCACCCGCGAGGACTATCCAGAGCTGATAATGCTGCGGCAATAGCTGCGGCAGCAAGAGCCTGAACGCCGCAGCCAGCATCATGCTGTAGATCGCGGCGCGATCGGACCAGGTAAAAACGAGTTTTCGGCCCGTATGCCCCTGTGAAATCCGAATCAGCATGCCCGGGATCACGACACCCATGCACAAAAACGTGAACACGTGAACAGAAAACGTGCCCACCAGGTTCAAGTGCCCGGCGAATCGCAGCCCTTCCATGAGAAAGTGGCTTGTAAGCGCCAAATAGCCGACATACATGATGGCGATCTCGAATCGCTTCAAACCTGTCGCCGGCGACCAGAGAAAAAAACGGATGAGAAGCAAACCGCCGGTCACGAAAAGCAAAACGGCGGCAGCCAAACCCGGCAGAAAAACCGCGAAAATCGACGCCACCACGCAAACCTTTATCGCGGAATCGAGCGCCCTATTTCGGGTGATCTCGACCGCGAACGTGTTTTTCATGAACTGGGTGATCGTGCGCTCGAACATCACGGCGAAGGCGACCCGAAAAACCCCGATCGAAATCCACCATCCCGCCAGATAGTGGCGCTCGGATAACAACAGCCCTTTGCCGATCAGAAACAGAGGCAGAGCGATCACGAAAAAGTAGTTGTCGTTAAAGGTGTCTTGGCGCCGGTAGCGGATCAGACATCCGACCACGTAGGCCACCACTGCGGCGACCGACAATCCCGACGCCACGAGCACGGCCGCGTACGGCCACGGGCCCGCGGTGAAATGTAGCGCGATCACGGCGCGCTCGAGGGCCCAAAGTGCCGCGACGAGCGCGAGCCCGGCACCGTGGAGTCCGCGAATCTTCAGCCAGTTCTTGCTCGCGGTCAGAAGAAACCCGGCGAGAACCGCCCAGCCGAATCCGTAAAGCATCTCATGGGCGTGCCACTGAAACGACGCCACGGCCGAAAACGGCGCGACTCCCCAAAATGCAAGCCCCCAGACGAGCGGCAGCAAAGCGCCCGCGACAAACGCCAAAATGAAAAACGGCCTGAAGCCTACGAGCCAGACCGGATGCTCAAAAGCTCTCTTGAAACCCATTGCGAACCCTCGCCCCGCGTACGGCCAATCACTTCGCGGCAAACTTGTTGATCGCCGCCGCGGTCTCGTCGACCTGCTGACCGATATTCATCTTCGTGAATGCGATGACGCCTTGAGTGTCGAGCACGGTGATCAGATTCGAGTGCGCGAAGTCGTCGCCCGTTTTTTTGATGTTCGCGCCGATCACCGCAGAGAATTCGCGCACGGGACGCTCGCTGGCGGCGGTCAGAAGCCGCCAAAGCGACAGATCGAGCTTTCTTTTCGCGGCGAAAATTTTGAGCGCCGCCGGCGTGTCCCGCTTCGGATCCATGCTGATCAGCACGAAGCTCGTTTTCTGAAGCGCGGCGGGCGAGAGTTTCGCTTTGATTTTACCGAACTCCTCGATGATCAGCGGACAGGAATACTGACACGACGTATAGACCAGCGCCACGGCCGATACGCGGCCTTTGAGGTCGCCGAGCGTGACGCGCTTTCCGTCTTGATCTTGCCAATCGCCTCTCAGGTGAAAAACGGAATTGCCGGGATACTCTTCGGCGGCCCGCGCCTGAGGGAGCGCAATCAAGACCGCGGTCATGAATAAAACCAGAAATTTCATGGAGTCTCCAAATCTTTAGCGCACCGAAAGCCGAGTGCCGGTAGCGCGTAGTTGCCTTTCAAGCTCGTGCGGAAGGCAAAACGCATGAACGTCGCGTAATCCGAGGGGTTCGTCGCGCCAATCGAACCCGCGCCGCAAAACATCGAACGCGAAAGGCCGGTGTCCTCACGGGACTCACCGGTGACCATCGACGAGTTGAAGTCGGAAGTCCACTCCCACACTTTGCCGTACATGTCGCGCGCGCCGCTTTTTCCGATAAAGGTCGGTCCAGACGGGAGCGGCTCGCCCGCGGGCTTTGCATACCAGCTCAGGATCGCGGCATCGCGGGCCGAGGCGTCGTCTAGGCTTGCGAGATATTCCCACTCGTCGGTCGCCGGAAGCCGGCCGCCGGCCCACTCACAGTAGGCGTTCGACGCGAACCAGGAGACATTTACGACGGGTTCGGCGAGCCGCTTTTTCGGGCCGGCGTCGACGGCGCTCCGCCAGTGACGGAGATATCCTTGGTCGGCGAAGATCGGCTTCACGCGATCGCGTCGCCAGTCAGGATTCTTTTTCGTGAATTTGAGAAATTGCGCGTTCGTAACGAGGTCGCGGCCGATCAAGAAGCCCGCGACCTCGACATCTTTGGGCGCGCGCTTGGCGTTTTGCTTCAGGCTGAAGAGGCCTTTCGGGTCAGCTTCGCTTTCGGTGAAGAGCGGCTTGTAGCGGCCGCCGCGGACGGCGATCCATTCGGAGCCGGCCGCGGGCAGAGTCAGTCCAAGCCATGCGAAGAGCGCGAGAGTCGCGGCTTTCATCGCTCACTCCGCCGCGAGATTCTTTTTCGGCGCGGTCTTGCGTATCTTGGCCACCTCATCGGGTGTAATGACCGAGCCGTTGTTGCCCCAGCTGTTGTATACGAAGGTCAATACATTCGCGACGTCTTCGTCAGGAAGCTCCCACGCCGGCATGACGCCGTGATACTCTTTGCCGTTGACTATGATTTTCCCGCTTAGGCCCGTCACGACCGCTTCGATCGCTTTGTTCTTGTCATTCAGGTAGTCAGATTTCGCGAGCGGCGGAAACGCGCCTTCGATTCCCTGTCCCTGAGTCTGGTGACAGGCGACGCAATTTTGTTTATACACGCGCTCGCCGAACTCGAGGCGTTCCGCTTTCGACTTCGCGATAGGCGCCGCGGGCGCATCCGGCGTGATGTTTTGAATGTTACCGCCCTCGAGCAGATAAATCTCGTCACGTTCTTTTCCGGTGTAGATGTCTTTCACTTCGGCACCTTCGGCTTTGATCTGCGCGAGCGCGCCCTTATTGAACGCGCGGAAGATCGAGTGGTCCACGAGAATGTACGTGCCAGGAACGTCGACTTTAAAGTCGACGATCGCCGAGCCGCCCGCCGGTACGACCGTGGTTTGAACGTTGTGTTGGCTCGCTTTCGTGCCGCCTTCGACGTACACGTTATCGAAAATTTCGCCGATCACGTGAAACGACGAAACGAGATTCGGGCCGCCGTTGCCGACGAACAAGCGAACCGTTTCGCCGGTCTTCATCTTCACGGCGTTATCGCCCATGAGCGCGCCCACGGCGCCGTTGAATACGACGTAGTCGGGCTTCTCATCGATGGCCTTCTCCATGCTGAACGGCTGGTGGCCGGGCTGGCCGTATTTGCCTTTCGTGTAAAACTCGCTCTGAAGGATGTAGTACTCCTTATCGACCTTCGGGAGGCCGTCCTTCGGCTCCACCAGAATCAGCCCGTACATGCCGTTGGCGATGTGCATGCCGACGGGCGCGGTCGCGCAGTGATAAACATACAAGCCCGGATTGAGCGCACGGAATGAAAATACCGAGGAGTGGCCCGGCGACGTGAATGATGCTGAAGCGCCTCCGCCTGGCCCCGTAACCGCGTGTAAGTCGATATTGTGAGGCATCTTGCTCGTGGGATGGTTCTGCAAGTGGAACTCGACCAAGTCGCCTTCACGAATGCGGATGAATTTACCGGGCACCTTTCCACCGAACGTCCAAAAGGTGTAGATCACGCCATCGGCGAGCCGGGTCGGGATCTCTTTGACCTCGAGATTCACAATCACCTTCGTGGCATGCTTGCGCGTGATCGGGGGCGGAACGTTCGGCGCGTCGGTCAGTACCGCCGTCTCTTCGCCTTTGAGCGCGGGCAGTTCCACTGGCCCGGTCTTTCGGTCTTCTTTCGAGGTGCACGCGATCAGAAATACCAGCGCCAAAAGCAGAAACTTAATTTGTTTGCCCATTCTTATCTCCTCAATCCAACAATCCCCTGGAAGCACGTCTGCAAGGCGACGCCCACAAGCCAGAAGTCATATGACACGCTACGCCCAAGGTGTTTGGCCAACCTGTCATGTTTTCGCGACAAATTGTCCTAACGGTAGCGGCGGAATCAAGCACTTTTCACATGGTGGTATGGCGGAGGGGTGTGTGAATTGCACCACATTTAATCAATGAACCTAGTACGAGAAACCGGAGGGGGTTATGAAAAACTGGCGCAGTTTACGGGGACGCCGCGCGACCATCGCTTTCGCATGTTCGCTCTTTTTGAGCCCGTTCTTGCTGAGCGATTCGAGCCTGAACGTCGAGGGCACGGTCTTATATTCTTTCTCGGAGCCGCACGCGTTGCTGCAGACAAAAGACTTCGTGGCCCGAATCATCTTGAAAGACCTGAGCCCGGAGCAGATTCGCGCACTGACCTCGGTCGGCGCGAGGGCCCGCCTCCAGGTTCCGCGCTCCTCGATTGACCTCGTTTGGCCCGTCGACCCGAACCGCAATGAAATGCTGGTGATCGAAGGCCCGAAACGAGCCTCCGCGCTGTTACCTGCGGGCGGCTCCGGTAACCGCCTGCAAATCGACGGCAAGGTTTTGACCGCGTTCGGCTCTTCCGAGCGCCTCATCGAAGCCGGCGCCTACATCTATCGCATTGATTCAAAGAAACTGCCCAGTGAAGCCGCGGCCGCGCTCGAAAATGGACGCGAAAGCGTGTCGATAACGGTTCCCGCGGGCGCGGTCATCTTCGCGTGGCGAAGCCGGCCTGAAGCCGTGAGCCCTCGTGTTCCGGCGAGCACCGGGACCGACGATAAGATCGCGTTTTCGAACGGTCATATCACCATTGCCGGGCGCGCACTCGCCTCTTTCAGCGAGCCGCACCTGCTCGTCCAGTCGAAAGGCAAAGTTTATTTACTTCGGAAAAAGGAGATCGCGCCCGCTGAGCTCGCCAAGGCCAGCCGCCCCGGCGATCACGTGACCGTCAGTGTCCCGACCCGCGCGATCGAATACTACTGGCCCTCGGAGTAACCGAACGGTCACTCACCCGGCGGCGAATTACGCGTTTATCAGTGGCGGGCGACCAAGCATTCGTAGCGCGACGATTCGCGAGCGCCCCTTGACGTGACGAGAGCCGAAAGATTTCCGTTTTGTGAGCGTAGGCCCGAGAGTGAGATCTTGTAACAGACTTCATCGGCATTATAGGGAGCGCAGCCCGCGACTCTGTATTGGTACGGGAGCTCGCCCGCTTCATAAAGCGAAGGCTTCAGCTTTATCCGCACGATCTGCCCGTTGTAGGCGCTATAGCTCCACTCGACGAACTTGCGCTCGGGTATGAGCGTGAAGCGGCTGCCTCGGGTGCTGCTCTCACACACGATTCGAGGGCCGGTTGAAGCTGTGGCCGCAGTGCCGGCAACCAGAATCAGCGCGAACGCGACTAATTTAATTTTACGCATGGGAACTACCTCAGGTTTAGATGAGGTGGGAATCTAACACGGGAACGCGAAAATTCCCCGTGTAATGAATTTACGATGGCTCAACAGCCTCGCAAGAGCCGAGTGCTTCTAACACCCGGCCCACGGCGAATCCATTTTCAACAGGAAAAAATTAGCTCCGGAACATGACCGGCGTTACTAGTTTCAGTAGCTGCGGCTGCCGTAGC
>DASUEL010000025.1:0-2340 GCA_036275095.1 Bdellovibrionales bacterium | reverse complement strand
CCTCCGCCATGGCGGGCCTGGCCCTTCTCAATCATCAAAAATCCGTGTTTCTCACCGCGCTGGCCTCCCTTTCATCGGCTTGGCTCTGCCTCGCGCTCCGCGGCCGTACCGAAGCATTTGGCGCTCTCGTGAACGAAAAAGCCAAGCAGCATCCGGGCCAGACGCGAGCCGCCCGCCGCATTCGCGAGCTTCTCGAAGCCGAAGGCTACGCGCCCAAAGCGGGCCAAGACGTACAGACGAATTCCGAGCACACCGAAGAGATGATTCAAGACCGCTATTCGCTCCGGTGCGCGCCGCAGATTCTGGGCCCCGTGCTCGAAACGCTCGAGCTCGTCGAGCGCTGGCTCGAAGTCGAAGTGAACGGCGTTTCCGACAACCCGCTCATCGACGAAGACGGCCGCCTCGGAATGGGCGGCAACTTTTACGGCGGCTATCTCAGCCAAGGCATGGACTATCTCAAAATCAGCCTCGCGCAAATCGCCGACCTGTCCGATCGTCAGCTGACCCTGCTCATCGACGACAAATCCAACCGCGGTCTTCCGCCGAATCTGGCGAACTGGCCGGGCTTGAGCCAGGAGGAGCGTCATCTCCATCACGGTCTGAAGGGCCTGCACCAGGCGGTGAATGCGATCACCTCCGAAATCATGCCCAAGGCGCTCGCCAACAGCATTTTTTCGCGCTCGAGCGAATCGCACAATCAAGACAAAGTCAGCCTCGGCATGAGCGCCGCGACCCAATGCCACGACATGCTCGAAGACCTCTTCCACGTTCAATCGATGTACCTCATCTGCTTGGCACAGGCGCTCGATCTCAGGGGCATTCAGCTGAAAGGGGAGATGTCCAATTTCGTCTACAAGCTCGTCCGTAGCGTCGTCCCGTACGTCACGGCCGATCGCGCGCTCGACGACAGCGTCGATGCCCTCAGCCAAGAGCTCCAGGACTTATCTCTTCACTTCGAAAGAAAGTTCCCTTCGTTATGAGGGCCGCATCGACTGCAGACTCGAAAATCGCCCTTAGTCCGTTCATTCCCGCTCAAAGTTTAAGCTTCAACCTCAGGAGCCCAGTTCTATGAAAAAGCACGATCTCATCATCATCGGCGGCGGCCCCGGCGGCAGCACCCTCGGCGCGTATATGGCGAAAAAAGGCTACGACGTCGCGATCTTCGAGCGCGAAAATTATCCGCGTTTTCACATCGGCGAGTCCCTGCTTCCGGCCAGCATGCCGATCTTTAAGGAGACGGGCTTCTTTGACACGCTCAACAGCGGCAAATACATCACGAAGTACGGGGCCCGCTTCGTCGACTACCGGGTCGAAGAAGAGATCTATTTCGGCTTTCAAAACGGATTCAATCCCGACATTCCCTCCGCCTTCGAGGTCGAGCGCGGCGACTTCGACAAAGACATTCTCGAGCACGCCAAAACGTGCGGCGTCACGGTTTATCAACCCGATCGCGTGAAAGGTGTCGCGTTCTACGATTCCCATGTGACCATTCAAGCCACTTCGGGCGAGTATCAAGCCAAGTTCGTTGCCGATGCCACGGGCCGGGAGAGCCTGCTGGGCCGGCACTTCAAACTCAAAAAGAAAAACGACGATCTCAATAACGTGGGCGTTTTCTCTCATTATATAGGAGTGAAGCGCCAGCCCGGCCAAAGCGAGGGCGACATCACCATCGGCCTGCTTCCGAACAATGCCTGGTCCTGGGTGATCCCTTTCAAAGGCGAAAAAACCTCGGTCGGTGTCGTCTGCAACGCGAAGTATTTCCAGGCCGGCGCCGACCTCGGCCAATATATGGAGACACAGCTCAGCACGAGCTCGATTCTCCGTGACTACATGAAAGACGCCGAGCGTGTGCAAGAGATCCAGGTGATCTCCAACTATTCACATCGCTCCGAAACCTTCGCCGGCGACCGCTGGATTCTGATCGGTGATGCCGCGACCTTCCTCGATCCGATTTTCTCCTCTGGCGTTCACGTTTCGTGCACGTCGGCCCGTTTCGCCTCACAGATTCTCGACACCGTTCTCAAAACCGGCACGACGATCACCGAAGGCGGCCACGATAAGTGGTATTACGAGACGATGAATAAGGGCATCGAGCGATTCCATCATCTGATCTCGATGTTCTACAACACCAACTTCGTCGAAGCGATGAAGAAGACCCTCGTCCTCGAGCGCACACGTCAGGCCTACACCTCCGCTGTCGCGGGCGACATGTGGAACGACGACAACGTCATCTTCAAAATGAGAGTCCTCTGATGCGCGCAGGTCTAGCCGTTCCGACTTCGTTTGGGGAGCACCCGTAATTTATGGCCGCGAAGCCGCTCAAACTCTGGCGCGGAACCC
>DASUEL010000024.1:0-9621 GCA_036275095.1 Bdellovibrionales bacterium | reverse complement strand
TGACCATCAAGCCAAGGAGCTCAGTGCCTTTGTTGATTTATTTCGAGTTTACGAATGAACCCTGCCGGCACGTTTCGGCTCTGCTCCCGCCGATGCCGCAGCTTTCGACACCGACCGCGCTCGAATACGAGCTCGCGGGCGTGCTGATCTCGAACACACGAAAGATCGAAATCAGCTTTTTCACCAGCCCCGAGCCGGAAGAAGACATCG
Organism: Bdellovibrionales bacterium; assembly: GCA_036275095.1. Lineage (GTDB taxonomy): Bacteria > Bdellovibrionota > Bdellovibrionia > Bdellovibrionales > DASUEL01 > DASUEL01. Next base: position 9,411 of record DASUEL010000024.1, on the reverse strand, counting down.
GGAAATTCCGCAAGCACGGGCAGGTCAACTTCACGCTTGAGCCCTTTCAATCCTATCAACGGTGGGATTTGCAAACGCCTCAGCCGCGTGAGATTCACCGGCCGACGACCTTCGGGCACAAATGTTTATGAAGGTTTCTTGAGTCGCAGGTAGTGGGTCTTGAGACCCTTACCTGTCCAAAGCTTTTCGAAATGCGTGAGGAAGTTCTCAATCGCGAGGCTCGAACCGTGCAGATTGTCGGTTTGGGCCTCGTTCACATACGGCGTCTTGGGAACGCGCTCGAGAATCCACTCGAAATATTCCGCGCTGTCGGTTTTGATTTGAACGGTCGCCCCAGGGCGCTGTAGCTCGAAAAGCGTCATGAAGAACTCGTAAGTGAGCAAACGGTTCTTATGATGGCGCTTTTTAGGCCACGGATCGGGAAAGAAAATATAAACGTTATTCAGTTCACCCGCCGCGAAGAGGTCGGCGATCTCCGAGGCGTCGTAGCGAATGACCCGCGCATTCTCGCAGCCCGCCCGAAGCGCGCGGCGGATCGTCTGAATCATCGGCTTATATTTGAGCTCGATGCCGAGGATGTTCCTGTCGGGATTCGACTTGCACAGATGTTCGAAGAAAAAGCCGTTTCCGACGCCTATTTCTAGGTCGAGGGGCATTTCGGAACCGGCATCGAAAACTGATGTCCGCCATAAACCTTTTTGCTTCACAGCCCGCTCTTCAGTGTAAACCCACTGACTGAAGTCGGTCTCGGCCATCACTGCGTATTGATTGAAATGTCCTGGTTCTCGAGGAGTAAGCCGCATTTTCAAGACCTTAGCACTCAGGCTTTGTCGATCCTTATATTTTAAAGATTTCTTGAAATATTTCCCCTATCCGCGGTTTTGGGGGAAATGATAATCCTTTATAAAGGCGTGTTCGCCGAATTCCAAGCCCAAACATCCGGAGGATGACCCATGAAAGAGAGCCTAAAGCCATTGCTTGAGCAAGTACGAGCAAAGCTCGGCAACCCTGATGAGATTCGCGAGAATGTCATGAAGAATCTGGCTCAAACCCGCGAGGTCCTCGAAGTCACGGCCAAAGAAGTCGTTCGTCAAACAAAAGAAAGCCGGCTCTTCACTGAGTACGTACGTCCCGCCGTTGAGTCGCCCAAAGCCGAAGAGGCGCTCAGCAAACTCGAAGCCCGTGTGACTCAGGCGAGCCCGCTCGTCGCCAAGCTTCGTGAAATGCGGCAGCAACTGCTCGACGCGACCAAACCCGCATCTGGCGAAACCGCGAGTGAGAGCGCCGTCAGCGCGGAGTCCGCAGAAAAGACCTCGGCAAGCGGAGCCAAAACACGCAAAAAGAAAAGTAGCAAAGCATCCGATTAAGCTACAAAATCCTAGAGACAAACCAAAACGGCCCGAAAAGGGCCGTTTGTTTTTGGGGGCAACATGAACAAGCAACTCGTCGCGATCGTCGCGGCCCAACTTCTCGCAGTTTTCATTTTCATCAAAGATGTGCACGCGGTTCCTTTTGAGGGACACAAGTTTCTCGCAAGCGCGCCAAGCCCCTATGCCGTCGAAACGGCAACCCAAATCCATAAAGTTGGAGGCAACGTCGTCGATGCCGCAGTCGCGATGAGCCTTACCCTTTCGGTTACCACGCCCTACTACGCGGCTCTCGGCGGCGGAGGATTCGCGCTCATCAGATCCGGCAACGGCCCCGTTGAGGCCGTCGATTTTCGCGAAGTAGCGCCCGCGGCGACCGGGCCCGATTTTTACAGAGACAAGTCTTCACAAGACGGAGGCGCGGCGGTCGGCGTTCCCGGATTTCCAGCTGGCCTTTGGGCGATGCATAAGAAGTACGGCAGGCTTCCGTGGAAGCGCCTTTTCGACGACGCCATCCGCCTCGCCGATCAAGGTTTTCAGGTCTCGGGCGAGTGGGTTCGTAACACGACTCGCAATCAGAAACGCTTCGATGCGAACGGCACGAAGTATTTTTTCGGCAAAGAACAAAAACCGCTTATCCCCGGCGAAATTCTGAAGCAGCCGCAGCTCGGCCGCGCGCTCCGGCTATTGCGCGCGCGGGGCGAGAAAGGTTTCTACGCGGGGCCCGTCGCGGCTGATATCGCGAAATCCGTCACGAAGTCCGGCGGCGTCGTCACAGTCGCCGATATGGCGGCGTACAAAGTGAGGTGGCTCAAGCCGATGACCGCGCCGCTTAAGGGTCACACCGTTTATATGATGCCCCCACCGAGCAGCTCGGGCGTAGTCACGAAGACGGCCCTTGGGCTGATTGAGAAGGCCGAGCTCGAGAAGCATAAATTCTTGAGCGTCGACGAGCTCCACATGATCGGAGAGATTCTCGGACGGGCCTTCCGCGGGCGTGCGCTGCTGGGCGACCCCGATTTTCACAAAAACCCGATCGATCGCCTGACCTCCCCCGAATACATCGCTGAACTTGCGAAGTCGATCGATCTCAAAAAAGCGTCTGTACTCAAGCCGGCGTCCCCTGACGAGCTCGAGGAGTCGAGCGAGACGACGCACTACTCGGTCATGGACGCCCAAGGCAATGCGGTCGCACTCACCGTCACGCTCAACGGGAACTACGGATCTGGCGTGGTCTCCGAAAAATTCGGCATCGCGCTCAACAATGAAATGGATGACTTCACGACCAAACTCGGCGAAGGCAATATGTACGGGCTGGTTCAAGGCGAGGGCAACAAGGTCGAGCCGGGCAAGCGGCCGCTCTCGTCGATGAGCCCCACACTCGTCGAGAAAGACGGCGCGATCGTGATGGCCGCCGGCGCACCCGGCGGACCGCGGATCATCAGCGCGGTCCTACAGGTCGTTTATCGTACGATCGTGAACGGCCTCGATGTGGATACCGCCGTGCAGGCACCGCGGGTTCACCATCAAGTCTTGCCGAATGTTTTGTATGTCGACCAAAATCGATTGTCACCCGACGTGCTCGAAGCGCTCCGAAAGCGCGGCCATACCGTCGAAGAAAGCTGGCTCGCGAAAGTCTATGCGATCAAGAAGAACGCGGCTGGCTGGCTCGAAGGCGCTCATGATTCACGTGGCGAAGGCGCAACCGGCGGCTACTGACGGCCTGCGAGCCGCCCAGAGCGCCTCCCACCCCAAGTGTCTCCCACCACGCGTGACTCAATTTGAGACGGGTTTGGCTCAATGTGAAGCCGCTCGATACGTGATCATTTCGTGACCATCATCGGCGCCTCAGCCGGAACCTACAACCTCTCGGCGCGGAACGGGAATTGCTTATTATTTTCATTGGGATCGCGAACCAGGAGGTTCGATTTATGACAAAGCTATTCTCACTGATTTTCGCGCTTTGCGTGTTCTCGGGCCAACAAGCCCGAGCCGCCGAGGAAGTCTACGATTCGAAGGCCAAGTTCATCAAATGCGGCAAAGGCGCAGGTTGCTCGTACAAGATCATGGTGAACGGCGAATCTTATAAATTCGTCTCGAGCAAAAGCGAGGACTTGAATCAAGAGGTCTACTCGATCTTCGACCTTCTCGAAAAAGAGAACAAGAAGGAGTCGAGCTCGTTCTGCGTGACCGGCAAAGTGATCAACGTCACCAGCAAAAAGATCTCGAATGAGCCGAAGCTCTTCAAAATCACGAGCATCGGCCCCGTCGAAATCTCGAAAGACAAAGCTTCGACCGCGCGCCGTAGCCAAGAGGCCATGCGCAGCGACTGCGGCGCGATCTAATTCAGGAAACTCCGTGCTCAGAAGGCGCGGTACACCCTCGAGGAGGCGTGGCACGGCCGAGAGCTCCTCTTCACGCTACTTGAATTCTTCGGGCTCGATCGGAGAGCGCAGCTCTTCGATCGTGAAAAGGATTTTCTCTTTGAAAGGCTCCCGCCGCACCGGACAGTTTGGATAATCGCACGCGCGGCAGTACGCCCGCCGGCACGGATCGACGTGAAAATGGATTTCGCCGTCGAACTCGTAATCCCGGATGAACTTATGCTCGAACTCATCGGTTTCTTCGTGCGCACGCGTGACATCCCAAAACTCAGGAACGACGACGTGCGAATCGATATGATGGTAGTTCCCCGACCTGATGACGCGTGTGTGATGAATGCGAATGATGCCGGGGCTGCGATGTCGGGTGAAGAGCTCGAGAATCCGGCGCAGCAGCGACATGTCCTCGGCATCCATCAAAGCGCCGGCCGAGTCTTTGAGAAGCGAAAGCCCGGTCTTGCCAAGCAGCAGCCCGACGATGAGGGCGGCAAGCGGGTCCAGCCATAATATTCCGGTAAAATGAACGACACCTAGCGCGGCGAGCACGCCGGCTGTCGTCCAAAAGTCCGAGAGTATGTGCTTACCGCTGGCCTGAAGTGCGAGCGAATGGATTTTTCGCCCGAGGCGCAGCAGGTACCAGCCCAATGCGAGGTTGGCGGCCCCGGCGGCGGCGATGATCAATAACCCGAATTCCAGCTCACGAAGCCGGGAGCCGTAGATCAAGGCGTCGGCGGCCTCGATGACGATCATCAGAGCCGCGAACGTGATGAGCCCGCCTTCGAACGCGGACGAAAAATATTCGGCTTTGCCGTGACCGTAGGGATGGTCCTCATCAGCGGGTTTGCCCGCGATCCGCAGCAGAATGAGAAGCGAAAGCGCGGCGATGACGTTGACGATGCTTTCCATCGCATCCGAAAACACCGCCTGCGAGCCCGTGAGCTTATAGGCCCAGAACTTCAGCCCGAGTAAAACGACCGAGGCCGCCAGTGCGAGATTCGCTGCGAAGAGACGCTTTTTTTGGGGCATCAAACTCCCATAATAAATTTTTCAAAGGCCATCTTACTCCCTATTTTGCTCCGAATCTCACGGTTTTTTTTGGTACTCTGGAGGCGCCATGACTCCGATCGCCAGCCTCCATAACGCCACAGTTGGATACCCCGACGCGCCGCTAATGACGGACTTCAGCTTCTCGCTTTATCCGGGAGAATTCGTCGCGCTCGTCGGCCCTAACGGGTCCGGCAAAACGACGATCATGAAGAGCCTCCTGGGCGTGCTGCCGTTGATCGCGGGCTCCCGCGAAATGCTGGGGCTGACCAATCCCGCGAACTCGGAGCTGGCCGGTCAAATCGCCTATATCCCGCAAAAGATGTCGCTGAACCGCTCAGTTCCGCTGACGGTCGGCGAATTCTTCAGCCTGAAAAGCCGCGGCCGTTATGACCACGAGGATCTGGCGCGGGCGCTTAAGATGGTCGAGCTCACGGGGCTCCAAAATCAGTCGATTCATCAGCTCTCGGGCGGGCAGCTTCAGCGCGTGTTCATGGGCTTCGCGCTTCTCGGGAAGCCGAAGCTGATTTGCCTCGACGAAGCAACCGAGGGCATGGACATCAAGGCGCAAAAAACCTTCTATGCTCTGCTCAAAAACATCGTCGAGCAAAATCGCGCCTCTCTGCTTTTGATTTCGCATGACATCTCGGCCGTGACGGAGCATGCAAACCGCGTGGTCTGCATCAATCGCACGATTCTGTACGACGGCGACCCGAGCTCGCCGCAGTTTCATTCTTGTCTCCATCGCATCTACGGAGAGGACAGCCACATCCATGACCATCGAACTTCTCACTAGCCCGTTCGTTTGGCAGGCGCTGCAGGCGGCGCTGCTCGCGGGTTTCCTGTGCGGGCTCGTTGGCCCCCTCTTCGTTTGGCGCCGGCTGGCTTTATTCGGCAATGCAATCTCGCACGCTTCGCTTACGCCGATCGCGCTCGCGCAAATCGCGGCCGTACCGTTCGCCGTAGTCTTGTTTCCGTTCAGCTTAGGTCTCTCGATGCTCTTGACCAAAATCGAAGAGCGGGGCTTTCCGGAGCTCGATTCGGTGCTTTCAATATTTTTTTCGGGGCTAATGGCGCTCGGCATCTTGATCCTTTCATTTTCGGAGGGCGGCTCCTCCGAAGCCGTACACTTCTTGTTTGGCGACATCCTGCTCGTCAGCCGGGCGGATCTGATGCTTCTGGCGGCGGTCGCAGTGGCCGTCGTGGTCTACGCCGTCATCTCTTGGCGCGATCTGGTCCTGATGTCGGTTCATGCGGAGCTCGCCGCGGTCGAAGGCGTGCCCGTGCGACGCCATGTTTACCTGCTCATGGGCCTGTGCGGGCTCGCAGTCACCTGCGTGCTGCTACTCATGGGCGCGATTTTGGCGACGAGTCTCATGGTCGTTCCTCCGATGATCGCGCGTGGCTTCACGCATACGCTCAAGAGCCATGTCATTGCGTCGGTTTTGATCGGCGTGGCGATGAGTACCGGCGGCCTTCTTTTGGCGGTCGTTCTCGACACGGCGAGCGGTCCCACCATCGCGGTGGTCGGCATGACCCTCTTTATCGCGAGCAGCCTCATTCGTAAAAATTGAGCCGTAAGCCTTCGCCTAAGGCCTGTACATTTATCCCTTCAGATTTTAGTATCTTGGGATGGCATATCCGCATTTAGAAATCGAAAAAAAGTGGCAGCAGAAATGGGACGAGCAGAAAGCCTTCGAGGCGAAGATCGACTCGCGCCCGAAGTACTACGTGCTCGACATGTTCCCGTATCCGTCATCGACCGGGCTTCATGTGGGTCATCCCGAGGGCTACACGGCGACCGACATCTTATCCCGCTACAAACGTACACGCGGTTTCAACGTGCTCCACCCGATGGGCTGGGACGCTTTCGGTCTTCCAGCCGAGCAATACGCGATTCAAACCGGCGTTCATCCGGCCGAAACGACGCAAAAAGCAATCAACACGTTTCGCCGCCAGCTGAAATCGTTCGGGTTCAGTTTTGACTGGTCCCGCGAGATTTCGACGGCTGATCCGAAGTATTACAAGTGGACGCAGTTCATCTTCACGAAGCTTTATGAAAAGGGCCTCGCCTATCAAAAAGAGGTTCCAGTCAACTGGTGCCCTGCGCTCAAGACCGTTCTCGCCAATGAAGAAGTGGTCGACGGCAAAAGCGAGCGCGGCGGCCACCCCGTCGTGCGCGTCCCGATGAAACAGTGGATGCTGAAAATCACGTCGTGTGCCGAGCGCCTCCTCGAAGGCCTCGAAAAAATCGACTGGCCCGAGCGAACCCGTGAGGGCCAGCGCAACTGGATCGGCAAGAGTGAAGGCGCGCGCGTGTACTTCAAAGTCGACGGCTTCAGCGATGCCCTCGAGATTTTCACGACCCGCCCCGATACCATCTTCGGCGCGACCTTCATGGTACTTGCCCCCGAGCATCCACTGGTCGCCAAGATCACGACCGGCGGCCAGCAAGCGGCCGTGAAAGAGTACGTCGAGCGTGCCGCCCGCCGCAGCGAAGTCGAGCGCCAGATCAGCACCGAAAAAACCGGCGTGGCCACGGGAGCCTTCGCTATCAATCCGTTCACCAACAAGAAAATTCCGATCTGGATCGCCGACTACGTGTTGATGGGCTACGGCACGGGCGCAATCATGGCGGTCCCGGGCCACGACACCCGCGACCATGAGTTTGCCTCCAAGTTCGGACTCGACATCGTTCGCGTGATTGAAGGCGGCGAGCTCCCGTACGAGGGCGAAGGCACCATGGTGAATTCCGGCCTGCTCGACGGCCTCAGCTCCACCAAAGCGATTCCAAAAATCATTCAAGAAATCGAAGGCCGCAAGCTCGGCCAGAAAACCGTGCAATACAAGCTCCGCGACTGGCTTTTCAGCCGCCAGCGCTACTGGGGCGAGCCGTTCCCGGTGGTCCACTATCCGTCCAAAGGCATTCACTTGGTACCGGTCAACGAGCTGCCCGTGCTTCTCCCGAGCGTCGCCGACTATGAGCCCTCAGAGAAAGGCGAAAGCCCTCTGGCCCGAATCAAAGACTGGGTGAATACGAAAGACCCCAAGACCGGCGAGCTCGGCCATCGCGAGACCGACACCATGCCGGGATCGGCGGGCTCATCCTGGTACTTCTTGCGGTATTGTGACCCGCACAACGAGAACGAGCCGTTCTCAAAAGCGGCGCAAGATTACTGGATGCCGGTCGACCTGTATCTAGGGGGTCCCGAGCACACGGTGGGCCATCTGTTGTACGCCCGCTTCTGGCAGAAAGTGATGTTCGACGTGGGGCTCACGACCCATGACGAACCCTTCAAGAAACTGGTTCACCAGGGCATGATCCTGGGCGAAGACGGTGAGAAGATGTCGAAGAGCCGCGGCAATGTGGTCAACCCCGACATCGTGGTCGAAAAATACGGAGCAGACTCGCTCCGTGTGTTTTTGATGTTCATGGGCCCGCTCGATCGCGACAAGCCGTGGTCTGACACCGGCATCCAGGGCGTTCATCGCTTTTTGGACCGGGTTTGGCGCCTCTGCTTCAACGAAGAAGGCGGCCTCAACGCGCTGACCGACGGCAAGCCGTCATCCGAGGTCGAGAAGCTTCTGCACAAAACGATCAAGAAGGTCACTGACGACATCGAGGGGCTCGCGTTCAACACGGCGATCAGCCAAATGATGATACTCGTGAATGAGCTTTACCGCACCGGCGAGCGGCCGCGCGGGCTGATCTTGACGCTGACCCAGCTCCTTGCTCCGTTCGCTCCGCACATTGCCGAGGAAATCTGGCAGCGCTTGGGCGGGCAAGGCCTCGTGGCTCTGGCCAAGTGGCCCGAGTACGACAAAAATCTGGTCGTCGACGACAAAGTCGTGATCGCGGTTCAGGTCAACGGCAAGAAGCGCGGAACGGTCGAGCTCGAGCCCGACGCCGCTCAAGAGACCGCCATGGCCGAGGCCAAAAAGATCGACGCCGTGGCCAACGCGCTCCAAGGCCTGTCGGTCGCGACTGTGATCTACAAAGCCGGCAAGATTTTGAACATCATCGCGAAGTGACCTGTGGATTTTCCGGGCCCGTCCTCACGGGCCCGCGGCGAGCGCGAACCTCGCCGAGCTGAAAAAAATCTGCCCGACAAGTGATTGCTTTTTTCGCTAAATGACCCCATAAGTTTGGTTATCGGAGCACTTTGGGAGGAGTCATGGAATTGGTGAAAGACAACGCCAAGGCTGGAGTCCAACAGAACAACGTGAGCAACCCAACTAAGACGACCTGGACAATTCAAGACAGCGAAGAAACTTACGGCATCAACAGCTGGGGCGCCGGCTATTTTCGCATCAATGCGAAGGGCCGCATCTGCGTCACCCCGTCAGGCACTGAAGAAGGTCCGCAGGTCGACCTGCTCGAGCTCGCAGAAGATCTCAAAGACCGCGGAATTCGCCCGCCGATCCTGGTGCGCTTCCCCGATATCGTAAAAGCGCGCGTTCAGCTCCTCAATGGCTGCTTCGCCAAGGCCATCAAAGAGTACGGCTACATGGGCCGCTACACCGGCGTTTACCCGATCAAGGTGAACCAGCAAAAGCATCTCGTGAAAGAGATCGTCAAGTTCGGCCACAAATACAACCTGGGCCTTGAGTGCGGCAGC
>DASUEL010000023.1:0-2815 GCA_036275095.1 Bdellovibrionales bacterium | reverse complement strand
GCCTTGCCCGCCGAATGGTGTACGGCGGCTTCGGTCACGAAGAAATTTTCGGAGACTCCCAAAAGAATCTGGTCGGGCACCTCGGTGCCGAGCTTGGAGGCCGCGCGCCGCACGGCCGCCCAGAGCCGGGGAGCCTGATCTTCCGAAACGGGTTCGCAGGCTGCCTCGCCGGTTTCGAAAGGCACGGGCGTGAAAAGCGCACGAACGATCAAGTAGAGTGCCGTCGCCGTTCCGAGCAAGAAGAACAGCATCAAATGAAGCTGATAACGGCTCGTCAGAGTCGACGTCGTGAAAAACAGGTCCGCCGTGATCAAAAATGTCTGGCCCAGCAAGATCAACAGTGCGAGGACGATCGAGACCGTCCAGCCCGCCTTGAATGCGCCGATCAGCGCGCCACGGGAGCGCTTGGCTGCAACGGCAAAGGCGAGCGCAAGCAGAATGTGCAAGACGCCCAAAACGATCATCGCATACGCGAGCTGAACCGCGAGCTCCATGAAGCCCCTGTCGCGGCAAGCATTATCAAACCAGCTGCGGCCCAGGAGGCCCGGGTAGTGGACCGCGGTCTCGTTGCAAAGGCCTTGCGTGACGGCTAACTTCAGTTCCTGGAAGGCCTTCTGGCGCTCTTGCTCGGTGATGTCGCGCGCTCCGTGCACGGACTTTTCGAGAAAATTCAGAATCTTCGCGTCCGAATGGCTCTGCAGCCAGGGAATGAGCGCGATCGTGACGAGCGGAACCGCGAAGAGGACGGCTAACGAACGTATCCAGATTTTAAAATTCATGGCAATTTCCCTGGACCTATTAGACCGTCCCGCGCGCCCTAGGTCTAGAGTTTTGGCCACGGCCGTCAAGGCTGGCCTAAGGGCTTCCGATCAGAATTCGGGAGACCGCGTGCAAAAACGCCTGAACGAAAAAGGACATACGATCACCTACCGCGAAGAGGGTCATGGTCCGACCATGATTCTCCTTCATGGCTACGGCGGGAGTCCTTACGAGTGGGACCATCTCGTGCCGGGCCTTGCGTCCAAGTACCGCGTGATCGTTCCGAACCTGACGCAGCTCTTCTTGGATCCGTATCAACGCGTTCGATTTAACGAGCAGGTTGATGTCCTGTCGGGCTTCATTCGCCGCATTCTGAAAGACGGGGAGCAAGCGCATCTCTTGGCGGCCAGCTATGGCGGCGCGCTCGCGTGGGCGCTCTCCGTCCACGATCCGCGAACGATCGGCCGGCTCATCTTGCTGAGCCCGATGCCGCCGAATCCCTCCTCGCGGATCAGGTTTCCGAATCTCAAGCGCTTGCTGTGGCTGGGCCAATGGCCGCGCCTATTATGGATGTTTCTCAACACCGGCTGGGGGAAGCGCCAGCTTCCTGATATCGCGACCCACTTCAACGTCGCTTGGCTGAAAGCGAAATCCAAACGCCTCGACGAAATGTCGCCGCGAAAAGTTCGACTCATCGTGCACGTGCTTCATCGCTTCGCCTGGATCGTGGGCCGCGAGCGCTGGCGCTATTGGGAAGACCGCATCCGGTTCATCGAGTCCCCCGTTTGCATCATTTGGGGAAGTGAAGACCGCCTTTACCTCGAAAGCGAGCCCGAGCGGCTGCAGCAGGTCTTTCCCGCCTGTAGGCTTCATCGCATCCACGGCGCGGGCCATGTGCTCGCCAAAGAAAGCCCCACCCAGGTCGAAGCGATCATCGAGAGCTTCTTCGGGGCCGAACGCAAATCAGCTTAAGATCAAGAAATCAGAATCGAACGAGGCTCGCGCCCCACGTGAAACCCGAGCCGAACGCGGTAAGCGCGACGAGCTGGCCGCGTTTTACTTTGCCGAGCTCTTCCGCTTCGTTCCAGGTGAGCGGAATCGTGGTCGACGTCGTATTGCCGAAGCGGTCGAGCGTGTAGTGCGTTTTCGTTTCGGGAACGCCGAGCTGCTGAAGCACCATCTGAATGATACGTTGGTTAGCTTGGTGGGCGATGACGAAATCGATATCGTTCACGCCGACCTTGTTACGCTTGGCCAGCTCGACGAGCGACTCGCACATGCGGCTGACGGCGTTTTTGAAAACGAATTTACCGTCCATGACAGGGTAGTACAATTCGTCGCGGCTGAACGTGTCGGGCAGCCGCGGGTGGCTGTTCGGCGACGGATGGCAGAGCGAGAGTTTTTCGGCGAACTGGCCCTCGCTGTACAAAATCGTGTCGAGAATCTGGGGGCCGTTCCCGTCACAGGCTTCGACGATGCACGCGCCGCCCGCGTCGCCGAAGAGCACGGCGATGTCACGCCCGCGGGTGCTGACGTCGAGACTCGTGCTGTGCACCTCGGAGGTCGCGATCAAAACCCGCTTGTACATGCCTGCGCGAATCCACGCGTCGGCAACTTGAAGCGCGTACAGAAAGCCCGTGCACTGATTGCGAATGTCGAGTGCCGGAACCATTTTCGAAAAACCGAGTTTGTGCTGGAGCTGAACGCCCCCTCCCGGAAATACGTAATCAGAGAGCAGGCACGAGTAGATAATGGCGTCGATGTCGTCGGCCTTGAGGCCCGCGCGAGCAAGCGCCTGTTGCGAGGCTTTGACGGCCATGCCGGAGGCCGTATCATCCGGGGTGACCCAGCGGCGCTCTTTGATTCCGGAGCGCTGTTGAATCCATTCATCGGTCGTGTCCATCATGGCTTCCAAGTCTTTGTTGGTCACCACCTTGGACGGATAGTTCACGCCAAACGATACGATTTTTGTACGCATGAGGAATTCAGTATTAAACGGCGAAGCTGGATCCGCAACCGCAATTTTTCTTCGCGTTGGGATTGGTCATGAAAAAGC
>DASUEL010000022.1:0-2275 GCA_036275095.1 Bdellovibrionales bacterium | reverse complement strand
TAATGTCCTCGTTCAGATCGAGCCGGTTAAGAAATTTCTCGAAGCCCGCGGTTTTACTTCGATCTGGGTGGATACCAGCAATCGCCCGACGCCTATTGCGGCCGCGTTTAGAGAGTTGATTCAGGAGAGCGAGCTTCTCGGCCTGAATCCGGGTGATTATTGGTCAGAAACCATGGAACATCGCTGGCCCTTGAATACGCGGGAAGCGGCCTCCGAGCTCGAGCTGCTGATGACTCAATCGTATTTGAACTTCGTCGCGGACGTCGCCACCGGACGTGTGAATCCGCAAAGCGTCGACAATGAAATCGACTTCCGCCGCCGTGAGCTCACGGATATGGCTTTGCTGAATTCCTTTTTGGCTAATCCCGCCGCGCTACGCGCAGGCATTTCGAGCCTTGAGCCGCAACACGAGCCTTACCGGAAATTGAAGCAAAAACTCGCGCAGCTCTTGGCGGTAAAGGCGAACGGCGGCTGGACCGCTCTGAAAGCGCAAAAGAAGCTTCAGAAAGGAATGTCGAGCGCGGCCGTCCCGCCGTTGCGCAAGCGACTCGTCCTCACCGGGCAGCTCGACGGCTCGGAGTTCGCCAACGAATCACAAGGCTTCGATGAAAAACTCGAGGCGGCAGTGAAAGCCGTGCAGCGCCAGCATATGCTCAAGATCACGGGCATCGCCGACACCCAATTCTACGGCGTCATCAATGTGCCCGTCGAGAAGCGCATTCAACAAATCGCGGCTTCGATTGAGAAATGGAAGTGGCTGCCGCCCGAGCTCGGCGAAAAGCACGTTTTCGTGAACCTCGCCCGCGCGGAGCTCGACGTATACGAAAGTGGCGTGTCGGTCATGAACATGAAAGTGGTCGTTGGCAAGGTGTTGCGCCGCACGCCTTCACTCTCGGACAAGATCGTCGACGTCGCTTTGAATCCTTATTGGAATGTGCCTCAAAACCTCGTCATCAAAGACGTGCTACCCGGAATAAAGAGTGATCCGGCTTATCTTCAGAAAATGAACATGAAGGTCTTCACACCCGACGGTACGCAGGAGCTCGACCCTTCCGCGATCAATTGGGCGGCGCAGTCTCCGACCAACATCAATTTCAGGTTCCGCCAGGAGCCGGGCCATCACAACTCGCTCGGTATCGTGAAGTTCAATCTCACGAACAGCCGCGCGATCTACATGCACGATACTCCTCACAAGGAGCTCTTCGTCGAAGGACCCCGCAACTTCAGCTCGGGCTGCGTGCGGTTGGAGCGCCCGGTGGATTTCGCGACCTATTTGCTGAAAGGTACCGAGTGGACGGAGGAGAGAATCCGCAAGTTCACCCGGGAGAGCCCCAACCGCGTCGCCGACTACCGGATCACACTCGAAAACCCTCTTCCCGTTTATCTCGTATTTTTGCAGGTCAGCTTCGCCGCCGATGGCGAAGTTCGCTTCGCTTCAGACAATTACGGCCAAGACGAGCGCCTGATGCAGGCGCTTCAGCCAGCAGGAGTGTTCTAACATGAAAACTCTCGAATCGATTCTCTTCGCCGCAAGTCTTTCGATCGCGCTGCCCGCGCCCGCGCTCATGATGACCGAGGAGATGGAGGCGGCTCAGCCCGCATCCGTATCTGGACCTCAGGGACAGCTCATTTTGGCCGGTCAAGCCGGGCCGACCCAGCTTTTTCAAAGAGCGAAAGCCGCCCGCTGCGCGGTCGAGCCGAAAGCCGAAGGGCGGGCTCAAGTGGTGAAGGGGTCTTGTGCGACTCCTGTCTATTTCAATTTGAACGAGCCGGTTAATTTGCCAGCCGGCTCATATCTGCTCGGTTTCGAGAACTCGCTATACCCCGGCCTCGTCGAGGTCAAAAACGCCCAGACGACCCGTATCGAGCTCGTTCGCGTCGAGCTGCCCCCGCAAGCGGTCGAAGGGCGCGTGTACCGCGACTTCACGAAGCTCGCCGAGCAGCGCAAACAGTATTTCTACACATGGGGGACGGGCGCCCATTTTTTTCTGCAAGCCGAGTACGAGTTCGGAGATTTTTATCTCGCGCAGTGGCCCGTTCGCCCCGCGATTCCGAACTTGAACTATGATTATTGCGTTCGCAAGGGCGCGCCGCTCGCCGATGAAGGGGCGGAGATCTGCCGGTCTTGGAAAGGCGCGAGCTTTCTTGAAATTACCGATCTGTTTGAGTTCGATCACCGCGGGCGTTTTACCCAATATTGGGTGGGGCGGCCGGGCGGAGTGTTCAAGTATCAGTTCAAACGCAATCTCGTGGGCGCGCCGCTCGCCTCGGGCCA
>DASUEL010000021.1:0-3474 GCA_036275095.1 Bdellovibrionales bacterium | reverse complement strand
TGACCACCGTATTCCACGGCAAAGTCGTGAAATACGGCACGAACGCCGGCACGGATACGTCGGCCGCGGTGCTCGCGCTTTGCGAAACCGCGATGAATGCCAGCGGCTCAAACCAGCTGATGACGGCCGTAAAGCAACCGTAATCTTCCAATTTTTCAGCTAGATCTTCGAAGGGGGCTCCACGAGCCCCCTTTGTGTTTCTAAGGCCCCCGACGCGCCACATATTCGTCAATCCTCCACAGGCCGTTGACATACGCGAAACAGAACTCATTCATTATACATAGGCGGCGCAGTCGCGGCCCACGTGTACGTTACCGTTTGGAGGCGCATCGAATGAACCCGTACGAAACTCTCGGCGTCTCGAAAACCGCGAGCCAGGACGAGATCAAGGCGGCTTACCGCAAGCTCGCCAAGAAATATCATCCTGACTTCAACCCCGGGAACAAAGAGGCCGAGAGCAAATTCAAAACGATTAATCAGGCCTACGAGCTCGTCGGCACGCCGGAGGCGCGCAAGAAGTTCGATGAGGGCCCCAAGGTCGATTGGGAGCAGTTCGCGCGCGAGCAAGGCGCAGGAGGCGGCCGTCCGTATTACTACTCAACTCAAGGCCCCGGCGCGCGTTACTCCTATCAGTTCGGCGGAGGCGGCGACGGCGGGTTCGGGCTCGACGACGAGCTTTTGCGCAATTTGTTCGAGCAAGCCCAAGGCTTTCGCGGGCGCGGCGGAAACGCCGGCTCGTTTCGAGGGGGCTCCGATTTCAATGAGGATCCGTTCGGCGCGGCACAGCCCGAGCAATACCTCATGGAAATCGAGCTGCGCGACGCCGTTCTCGGCGGCGAGCGGGAGATCACGCTCCCAAGCGGGCGCAAGCTTCGCGTGAAAATTCCGGCCGGAGTTAACGACGGCCAAAAGCTCCGATTCGCGGCCAAAGAGCCAAACCAGAACGACGTTTACGTCGAGCTGCGCGTGCGCCCGAACGAGCAGTTCAAGCGCTCAGGCGACGATGTGGAGACCACCCTTTCAATCTCGGTACCCGAAGCCATTCTCGGAGCGGAGGTGCCCGTGCCGACGCTCGACGGCTCCGTACTCTTGAAAATCCCGAAGGGCGTGAGAACGGGCACGAAGCTGCGTGTGCGCGGCAAGGGCGTTCCGAACCGCGGCGACCAGCTCGTCACGCTGAACGTCGTTTTGCCGAAGGCGCCCGATCCGAAGCTCGAAGAGCTCGCCCGTGCGTGGGCCGAGAAATTTCCCTATGACCCGAGGAGCGCGACATGAGCCGGTATCTCGCGATCGACGACCTCGTAAGACTCTTGGGCCGCGATGAACGGCTGATCCTCGAGCTCGTCGAAAAAGAGTGGCTCGTTCCCTGCGAGCGCGAGCCCCTGTCGTTCGACGAAGAAGACGCCGCGCGTGCCCGCCTCATTTGCGAAATGCGCGAGCTAATGGGCGTCAATGACGAGTCGGTTCCGATCATTTTGCACCTGCTCGATCAGATTCATCGTTTGCGCGCCGAGCTTGCCTTGACCCGCTTGCGCCGCGAACGCTAGCTTGGGGTCATGAAATCCACACGCAGCTTCGCAAGCGACAACAATGCTCCGATTCATCCTGAAATTTTCGACGCCCTCGCGCGCGCCAACGCCAACCATGTCGTGGCCTACGGAAACGACCCGTACACCGAGCGCGCGACCCACAAACTCAAAGACGTGCTCGGCGCACATGCGGTTCACTTCGTCTTCACCGGAACCGCCGCGAATGTCCTCTGCCTTCAGGCCATGACCAAGCCCTTTAACGCCGTTCTTTGCGCGTCGACCGCGCATTTGAACGTGCACGAATGCGGGGCGCCCGAGCGCCTGACCGGCTGCAAGCTCATCGACATCGCAACACCCGACGGAAAGCTGAGAGTGCCGGATCTCGAGCACCGGCTCCACGGCTTGGGCGACGAGCATGAGGTTCAGCCACGGGTCATCTCGATCACTCAATGCACCGAATACGGAACCGTTTACACGCGCGAGGAGATCAAGCGGCTCGCGGACTTCGCGCACGAGCATGGCCTGCTTCTTCACATGGACGGCGCCAGGCTTTCGAACGCGGCCGCGCACCTGAACTGCTCGCTCAAAGAGCTCACGAAAGATTGCGATGTCGACGCGCTCTCGTTGGGCGGCACCAAAAACGGCATCATGGGCGGCGAGGCCGTCGTGTTTTTTAATCCTGGGCTCGACGAGAATTTCAAGTTTTACCGCAAGCAGCTGATGCAGCTTTCGAGCAAGATGCGCTATCTTTCGGTACAGATGGAGGCGCTCTTCGAAGGCGATCTATGGCTTCGCAACGCGCGCCATGCGAATGCGATGGCGGCACGTCTCGCCGCGAGGCTGAAGAAACTTCCCCGTATCGAGGTCACACAAAAAACCGAGGCGAACGCGGTCTTCGCCCGTGTTCCGCCCGAGCTGATCGCCCCTCTTCAGAAGGAGTATTTTTTCTACATCGTCGACCACGAGCGGTCGGAGGCGCGCTGGATGACCTCATTCGATACGAGCGAGGATGACGTAAATAAATTCGCTTCAGCTCTTGAAGGTTTGCTCAAGGCCCAATAGCCAGCTTGTCACGCGCCCAGCGAATAATTTCAATGGGCGCATGCGAGGTGGCGCACGCTTCCGCGCGCTGGTAAATTGCCTCGAATTTCAAACGACAACGAACCGCCTTGGAGGCAATATGAAAAACCTGATCCTCGCTCTGGTAGTCCTGGTTGGCGCCACCGCGCAAGCCGACATCGTAAAGACCATCACCTGCATCGACAAAAACGTTCAAGACGCGAACTTCGCCGCGACCTTTAGAGTTCAAAATGGCATGGTCGGCCTGCAGGCCTCCGTTCGTCTCTTCGTACCGACCGGCGAAACGAGCGGCGTGCAGTTTATCGGCAAGTGTGTTCGCGGCGGCAACCGCGCAACGGTCGTGAGCTGTGTCGTTCCGACGAGCTCGGACTCCGGCTACACGGTCGACCTCCTGACCGACGGCACCCGCTATAGCGAAGCCACCGTGACGAGCCTCCCGACCCGCGGCAACCCCCGCGCCGAGCTGGCCGCGCGCCTGCCCCACTGCACGGTCAACTAAGCTTCGATCCCGACGTAAGCCGAGATCAAAACAGGCCGTCTAACCCCTCAACAACCGACAGGTTTCCCGGGGTCTAGACGGCCTATTTTTTTCTAAAACTGGCCCGCCCCATGCACCGATGAAGAGTGTGAATCGAAGCGGGGGAGCCATGCATATCAAATTGAGACACATCCTGGGAATTCTACTTGCGGCGACCCTCGCCACCGGCTGCACAGGCATGTCGGGCGGCTTGAAATTCAGCGACGGCTCCCAAGACAACGGCGGCAGTGGCGGCCCCGGCCCGACACCGACGCCGGCTCCAATCGAGCCGTCTCAAGTCACGTATTATCAAGACATCGCACCGATCATCAGCAGCCGTTGCCTCTC
>DASUEL010000020.1:0-3314 GCA_036275095.1 Bdellovibrionales bacterium | reverse complement strand
CGAAAGTATGCGACTACATTCACTTGCCGTTTCAGGCGGGCAACACCGAGATTCTCCGGCGTATGAACCGCGGTTACTCGCGCGAGGAGTACATCGCGAAGGTCGAGATGATCCAAGAGGTGCTGCCCGAAGTGTCGCTTTCAACCGATATCATCGTGGGCTTTCCGGGAGAGACCGAGGAGCAGTTCATGGACACCATGACCATGCTCGAAAAGGTTCCGTTCGAGACGATCTTCGCGTTCAAATACAGCCCGCGACCATTCACGAAAGCGGCGAATTTCGGCAGCCAGGTCGATGAAGACGTCAAGAGCGACCGGATCAACCGGCTGTTCGCGCATCACAAAGAGATTTCGTTCAAGCTCGTGAAGAAGTACGAGGGCCGCGTGCTGCCGGTGCTCGTCGACAAGGTCGATGAGCGCGATCCTAAGGTCGTTTCTGGCCGCACGACGCAGAACAAACTCGTTCATTTCATGGGACCTGCCGACTTGGTCGGCAAAACCGTGCCCGTCAAAATTTTGCGGGCGTTTCCTGTCAACTTCAGGGGAGAGCTCGTGGCCGAATGATTCAAACAGTGCGAGGCAAAACGCCGGTGATCGGCGAAGACACCTATATCCATCCTACCGCCACTCTCATCGGTGACGTGCGGGTTGGAAAGCGCTGTTCAATTTGGCCCAACGTCGTCATTCGCGGCGACGTGCATTCAATCGAGATCGCCGACGAGGCCAATATTCAAGACGGAACGATCATCCATGCCACCTATCAGCGTTGCGGAACCTTTGTTGGCCCGCGCGTGAGCGTCGGCCACGGCGTGATCCTGCATGGCTGCCGGGTCGAAGAGGCCTCGCTGATCGGCATGGGCTGCGTGATCATGGATCTCGCGGTGATTCCCAAACACTCGCTTGTCGGTGCCGGTTCACTGGTCACCGAAAACGCGACGTTCCCCGAAGGCCACCTGATTCTCGGCCGGCCCGCGAAGGCCGTGCGCAAGCTCACACCCGACGAAATCGAGCGGCTCGAACAATCCTGCAGAAACTATTTGCTTTATAAAACTTGGTACGAAAATGAAACCGAGCCCGCATCCGGCCATGAGAACGCGCAGCCGTCTCTCAAAGCCGCGAGCTCAGAAAGGAAGAAGTGATGGAACAACGACCCGCACTTACGTTTGACGACATCTTGTTGGTTCCCCAGTACTCGGAAGTTGTGCCCAGCCAGGTCTCGACCTCCACGTTTTTCGCCCGCGATAAATACCTGAACCTGCCCATCATCTCTTCGCCGATGGACACGGTCACCGAAAACAAAATCGCCCGGCGCATGGCTCAGAACGGCGGCCTGGGAATCATTCACAAGAACATGACGGTCGAAGCCCAAGTGGGTGAAGTCGACAAAGTGAAGAAATACGAAAGCGGAATGATCACCGATCCGATCACGCTGGGCCCCGAAGCCATGGTGTATGAAGCCAATGAGCTCATGCGCAAATACTCGATCAGCGGGGTGCCGATCACGGTCGACGGCAAACTCGTCGGCATTCTCACGAACCGCGATCTGCGCTTTGAAACGAACATGAACCAGCCGGTCAAAAACGTGATGACGAAAGAAGGCCTCGTCACCGCGCGGGTCGGCACGAACCTCGAGCAAGCCAAACGCATTCTGCAGCAGCACCGGATCGAGAAACTTCCGGTGGTCGATGAAGCGGGAAGACTTCAGGGCTTGATCACGATCAAAGACATCGAAAAGGCCGAGGCGTTTCCGCTGGCGACCAAAGACTCGATGGGCCGCCTGTTCGTGGGCGCCGCGGTCGGCGTCGGTCCGCAGGCGCTCGAGCGGGCCGAGGCGCTCATCGCGGCCGGCGTTGACGTGCTGGTCATCGACACGGCTCACGGCCACTCCAAAAACGTGCGCGACGCTGTCTCGCACATTCACGCGAAGTTCAAAGACGTCATTCTCGTCGCCGGTAACGTCGCGACGAGCGAAGCGACCGAAGCGCTGATCGAATGGGGCGCCGACGTCGTGAAAGTCGGGATCGGCCCCGGCAGCATTTGCACCACGCGGGTTGTGGCGGGAGTTGGTGTGCCGCAAATTTCAGCGGTCATGGAGTGCGCGAAGGCGGCTAAACGCCGCGGGCGTACGATCATCGCCGACGGCGGCATCAAATACTCGGGCGACATCACGAAGGCGCTGGCTTTAGGCGCCAACTGCGTGATGATCGGCAACCTGCTCGCGGGCACCGACGAGTCGCCCGGCGAGACGGTTCTTTATCAAGGCCGCACGTACAAAGTGTATCGCGGCATGGGCTCGATCGGCGCCATGAAAATCGGCTCCAAAGACCGCTACGGTCAAACGGATGTCGAGGAGCTCGATAAGCTCGTACCCGAAGGCATCGAGGGCCGCGTGCCCTACAAGGGTTCGGCAAGCGCCGTCATTCACCAGCTGGTCGGTGGGTTGAAATCGGGCATGGGCTACATGGGCTCGGTGAACATCGAAGATCTCCAAAAGAAGGCCAAGTTCGTTCAGATCACCCAGCAGGGTTTGCGTGAGTCGCACGTGCATGACGTGAGCATCACGAAAGAAGCCCCCAACTACAGACTCGAATAGGAGACAGCATGAAGAGCCATTCGTTCGCCGTCCTCGACTTCGGATCTCAATACACGCAATTGATCGCGCGAAGACTTCGCGAGATCGGGGTCTATTCGGAGATCTTTCCGTATGACATCTCGGTCGAGAAGCTCAAATCGTTCGAGCCGTCGGGGATCATTCTCTCGGGAGGCCCTTCGTCGGTGACCGAAAAGGACTCGCCGAAACGAAATGTGAAACCGCTGGTCGATCTGGCGCCCGTGCTCGGCATCTGCTACGGCATGCAGCTGATCGCGAAAGATCTGGGCGGCGACGTGCAATCATCGGGCGGCGGGGAGTACGGGCTGAATCACGTCGATTGGATCGAGCCGCTAGCCGCGGGCAATGGCGTTCAGCGCCGGCAAAAAGTTTGGATGAGCCACGGCGACATCGTCGAGAAGGCGCCGGCCGGAATGAAGATCATCGCGCGAAGCGGCTCGGGTCATGCGGCCGCCATGAAGGGCGAACGCGTTTGGGCGCTGCAGTTTCATCCCGAAGTCAGCCATACCGAAAACGGCAAAGAGCTTTTGAAATCATTCGCGCTCGAGTTCTGCGGCGCCCAGCCCAACTGGAATTCAGCGCAGATTCTCGAGGAGCTCATCACGAACATCCGTGCAAAAATTCCGGATGACGAGCATGTACTCTGCGCGCTGAGCGGAGGCGTCGACTCGACGGTGGTCGGAAACTTGCTGACACGTGCCTTG
>DASUEL010000019.1:0-4658 GCA_036275095.1 Bdellovibrionales bacterium | reverse complement strand
AGTGAAAAACCTCGTTTTGATCGCACTCGTTTCGATTCTTGCATTTACCGCCGGTCTCAGCTCGGCCGAAGCTTGCCGTCCGCGCCCGGGTAGCACCAAAATTTCGCCGCTCGTGAAAGACGGCCGTAACTTCGGCGAAATGGTTCGCGTGTACGGTGAAAACGGCAGCTACGGCCAGCTCGGAATTCAGCTCTCACCCGAGAACAAGCCGGTCGGCATCGAACTGCGCGCCGTGCTCGGTCTCGGCCGCGACGCCACCGTTTCGGAGCCTCTCAATCTCACCAACAAAGGCAACGGCTTTTTCAAAGTCGTGGATGTTCGCCAGGCGACTCTCGTGGACGGGCTCCAGCTGACGTTCAAATATCGCGGCGGCCACAAAGTCGTGCTGAATCTCGAGCTGGGCGGCGCACGCCGTGGCGGCCCGGTCGCAAAAGGCTGCTCGGGCCCCGGCTACGTCGTTCGCCCGTAGTCCCGGCCCTGGCGGGCTCCCGTGAAACGGGGACCAAAACCGTCCCCGTTTAATTTCTTGGACGCCCAAGAGGCATTGGTTTGCTCCTCGCCCGGCGAGTGGGTTGCATCCATCCGCTCTCCAGAAGGTTCAAGCGTCCGTGGTGGGAGCGCATTGGCCAGGCTGCAAAGGCAGCCGATTCTTTAACAAAAGGAGCAGTCCAATGAAGAAACTCGTTCTTTTCGCCCTTGCCGCCGTTCTTTCAATCGGTGCCGGTCTTCAGACCGCGAATGCTTGCATGCCCCAGCCGGGCTCGCGCAAGACGACCGAGCTGAAGGTCAATGACAGAATTTCGTACGGTACTCTCGTCGACCAAACAGGCGATCCCGCTCGCCATATTCAAGATGTAATCTTCGTCAGCGCCAACGTGCTCTTGCCTGAGCCGGTAGCCGTGCAGATCGCCGCTTCAGGTGGCGGCGGCCGTGAAATCGGCGTTCCTCCGTTCGCGCTGATTCAAAGCGAGCAGAGCCCTTACCTCTTCACCGTTCCCGCGAACATGACCCGTACGGTCCGTGGCGCAAGCGAGCTCGCGTTGATGCTGACTTATGCGAACGGCAACGTCATCACGCTTCGCCTCGCGGTTTCTCGCACGCGTGGCATGTCGAATGGCTGCGGCAACTCGTACACGGTTCGCAAATAATCCGAGTTATCCAAGCTGAATCCTCGCGCGGTGACGTTCGACGTCACCGCGTTTTCATTTTTTCATGACAAAAGCTTAGACACCGAACTGAGTTGCCGCGCGCGGCGCGCTCCGGATTGCACCGTAATCGAGCTGTAAGGGGAGGCGCGCATGCGTTTCATTTGGTGGGTTTCGGTACTGAGCTTTTTTCAAGCGCAGGCCTATGCGTTCGTGGCGGGTGAGACCCGGCCCGGAGTCATCGAGCTTCGTTCCGAGGCTCGAGGCGGCCTCATGGTCCATCAGTTCGCGGTCCGAAATAAAGGGCGAAATACCTGGCTCTATTTCTGCGTACTCGACAAAGGTCCGCGGAAGAAACAGCGCTGCTTCTACGCAAAACAGAAGAAGTACCCTGGCCTAAAGGCTGGTCATGTCCTCGATAAAATCGAGTACGCGCTTGGCCCGCGCGTTCATAACAAGAATGGGTGGATTGCGATTGGCCATCAGCGTTATTTTTACCCGGTGAAGGGGCTCGGTCCAAGTGTCCCTTGATTAATCGAAAGTCCTGTTCGTAAAATTTAAATAGGATTACCGAGGACTTAACCAGTCCCAGCATCAGAATGGAGTCAGATGCGAAACTCAATCTCGGCGCGTATCTTTATTCTTTTGTCCCTTGTTTTGGTCGGGGCCCTCGCCGCAGCGTTTTGGAAAGCGCAGTCGCTCTTCGATCATAACCAGAAAAAACTGGCCGAAGAACATGTCGCGAAGATCTCGGCCGAAGTCGCGAAGCTCACGAGCGATCGCATCAAGGTCTTGAACGACGAGCTCCTGCGCTACGTTTTCGCGCGCGAAAAGAACGCGTCCAACAAAGACGTCCCGAAAAGCTGGTGGGGAACGTTCACGCTGGTCTCGACCGCCGTGAATAACGGGCAAGGCTGGACGGCTCGTTGGTTCGAGTCGTCGCTCCAGTCTCCCGTGCAACAGTGGCCCACGGGTTCCGTCGAGAAATTGCTCGAGGAGATCCGTTGGGACCAGGCGCGGGGGCAGGCCCGCTTCATACACCGCGTGAGCGATCCGCAGAAACAGCCGCTCTTCGCGCTCGTCACCGCTTTGCCGCACGTTGATCCGACGAGCACCGTGAAGCACGTCGCGGTCGGCATTTTGTCGCCCGTGGCGCTAGCCGATCTGGTCTCGAACCACAAAGGCGGCGCTCAAACCGTCGCGATCATCGACCGGCAAGGCATGGTCTACTCGCACCCGTCGGCCGCGCTGATCGGCAGCTCGATGGAGCGCAACTCCGCCGTTCGCGACATCATGAACAACGGTGAGCTCACGCAGGCCGAGTACGCCAAAACGCTCGCGGGCGCGCAAGCCGTCGACGGAACGAATCTTTTCGTAGTCACCAGCCAGGCGACAGGTGCCGTGCTGCGCGGAACGCGCTCGCTCGCGGCTTCTTTCGCCGTCATCGGGCTGGGGCTCCTTCTTCTCGCCGGCGCCTTCTCGCTATATTTTTCGCGCTGGTATGCGTCTCCGCTTCGCCGCGTGACCGAGTTCGTGCGCGCCATCGGCACCGGCGGTGAGCCCGATCTCGACGGCCCGAGCTTCAAAGAGGTCGAAGAGCTCGTCGAAGCCGTGACTCAAACGCGCATTCAAATTCTCAATCAAATCGAAGACGAGAACCGCCGCCGCCAGTCGCAGAGCCGCGGCGAGCGCGGCCTCCTTCTCAAAGGAGTGGCCGGGAGCCTGGGCCAGGAAATCAAGAACCCGCTCATTGGTATTCTCGGACACGCGCAGCTCGCGAAAGACAAAGCCGGCGGCCGCGAAGAGCTGAAGAAGCACTTCGATGCCATCGAAAAAGAGGCCCGCAAGACGAAAACGATCGTCGACAATCTCTTGAAGTTCGCCGGTGCCGAGAAGCTCGACTTCAGCTCGATCAATTATTTCGAAGCGGTTTCAACCGCGATCGCGCAGGTCGAGCCTTATCTTCAGGCCAAAGGCATCAAAGTCGTGAAACATCTGAGTCCGGTTCCGCGCGTGATCGGAAACTACGGCCAGCTCCGCCAGGCGCTCGTCAGCCTTTTGCTCCATCAAGGCAAGTCGATGGAGCGCACTCTTTCCAAACAGCTGACCGTATATCTCGAGGCGGTCGACGGCCGGGTCGTCACCCGTTTCGAAGACACGGGTGAGGGGCTCTCCGATGATTATCGCCAGACGGCGTTTGAGCCGAATCCCTCGAATCTCTCGGATCCGACCTTCGAGCTCGCGGCCGTGCACGGCGTGATCGCCACTCATCAAGGGGAGATCTCTCTGGCGTCGACGATAGGCAAAGGCAATGTCTTCACGATCTCAATCGCGGCGGAGGCGGGAGCCCAGGTGACAGGGCTCGCGCCGGAGCCCAAGCGTTCGAAGATCAGCGAGATCGTCGCGCAAATTTCGCAAGCGCAAGCGCCCTCCGCTCCGGTGGCTGACCCCGCGGGCCTCGATTTCGACGAAATCGCCGCTGGAACGTTCGAGCCCGTTACACAGCTCAAGGTGAGCGAAGAGGTCCGGGATTTCGCGGTTTCCGGCACGACGACGACGGTTGCCGCCGGAATTACCGAGCAGTCGCCCGGCGACTTGAGCATCATCGACGAAGGCGAGGCGTTTTCATTTCGCAAAAATCTTCCGCTACCGGACCTCGCGGTTCCGAATGATTTTTTGCCAGCGGAGCTGAGCGTGGATCTCCCGCCTCCGCCGCCCGCACTGGCTCAGCAAAAAGAAGAATCGTTCAGGGTGGTCGTTCGCAAACCGCGTTTGAAGGTGTGACGTGGATTTGACTGAAGTCAGAAAAGAATTCGAGATCTTTGTCGTCGACAGCGAAGAGTCGACGCGCGAGCTGTTGCTTTCATCGCTCTCGGAGCGAGGCTATCAAGTGCAAACGTTCGCGACGGCCGAAGACGCAATCGCGACACTCGAAACCAATCCGCCCCATTTGATCTTTTCGGGCCGCCATTTGCCCGGTATGGATGGGTTGGAGTTTCTCAAGAAAGTCAAATCGATCAGCTCGGACATTCAGTTCATACTCCTGACGACGTACGCGAATATCGACAGCGCGATGGAAGCCATTCGGCTCGGCGCGTATGACTACCTTTACAAGCCTTTCGAGGACATCGCGGAAGCCGCCATCGCCGCCGATCATGTCATCGAAAAGATCTATCTGCAGTTTCAAAACGAGCAGCTGATCGAAGAGCTCAAGCAGAAAAAGAAAACCGTGCGCAAAGCGAAGATCCGAATCCGTAAAGAGCGCGAAGATCTTCAGCACGTGACGGTATTGCTGAGCCAGCTTCGCCAGAGCGGCGACGTCGTTCAAACGTTTATCGACCATGCCAGCCGCGTGCTCGGCGACTTGCCGATCGTGTTCTTCAAACATTTGCCCGCCTATTTCACGTTGTCGGTTACGCATTCGTCCGTGATACCGATGGCTCAGCTGCGCGGTATCGGCTTGAACTTGAAAAACGAGGTGACTGCCGACACACTCGCTCTGTTGAAGACCCC
>DASUEL010000018.1:0-2538 GCA_036275095.1 Bdellovibrionales bacterium | reverse complement strand
TCAGAGTCAATTAAACGCGTGACTGGGCCGGGCATTCCGTCTCTGAAACAGGCTCTTCGTCCAGGACTGATCCGGGCACCTGGTTTTTGTGGAGTGGATTCGGGCGGTTACAAAAATCTTTTCGGTCCCCTTAAACTTCTCAAAGTGATGCGCCGATAAGTTCTCTGTAGGGAAATGTGTGTTTAGTCCCACGCTATGAAACCATGAACCTTTTTGGGAGGTAAACCAAATGGCACGTTCGCTTTTTATCATTGTGACGGAGGAGTACGATCTGATTCAGAAAGCCCGCACTTGGGGAGTCGACAACAACGTGACGGTGCAAGCATTCTCGTCGCAACAGTGGAGCGAAGGTCTTCAGAATCCGTCTTTCCGCGCTCAAGTCCAAACCGAGACGGTTCTTTCAACGGGCGCCGGCGGTAAAGAGACGACGGCTAAGATTTACCCCTTCCCGGTTCAATCACGTGACAACGGCGGCAACAAAGGCCAAGGCGTCATGACGATGAACGAGCTCGAGAGCGTCGCGATCACCAACGCGATCATCCAGCACAAGGGCAATCTGACCGAGGCCGCGAAAGCGCTTGGCATCGGCCGCGCCACGATCTATCGCAAGATCAAGCAATACAACATCGACCCGCAAGTCGCCCGCACCAAGGGCAACGAAGCCGCTTAATCGGAGCTTCGAGACAAACGAGTCCGAACGAAACCCGCGCTCAGCCGCGGGTTTTGTCTTTTGGCCATGATCGATGCCCGCCCGCCGCGCTTGCGAGTCAGCTCGCCAAAGGCCTCGTGTAACCGAGCGGGCGGCCTCTAATTCGGCTTTAGGCTCCACGGTATTTCTGCCGATAAGTCGTTATTAGGCGCCCGAAAAACCGCGACCGTATTGTGCTTGTCACGTGTCGCCAAGTTTGACGGTGAGGTGGCCGTAGATTCGGCGGGACGGCCGAATTCAAGGGGAGCGGGTGGTACAGCGCTCGCAATGGGGAAGGGTAAGGAGTTTCAGGAATGGAAAACAAAAATCCCCGCACGCAGCTCGAGAATCGTAAGGTCGTTTTGTCGGCCGCGCTCATCGCCGTTCTCGTGGTCGTCAGTGTTTTGAATCAGAACATGTTTTCTCCCGCGCAGTCGACGCCGGTGCCGGTGAGCATGGGCCGCGGTCTCGCTTCAGTCGAGTCGCCCCAGGTTCAAACCGAGTGGGAGTACAAGCTTGCCAAGCAGATGGCTCAAAGTGAGACGGATGGCACGCGCGACATGGCCAGCATCGGACAGATGCCGAGTCCCATCGAGCAGTTCCGGTTCGGCTTGCTCGAAAACAAATACCAGTTCAACTTCGACGAAGGCAAAATCGCATCATTGACGTTTCCCGAGAGCTCGCCGGATCGGCCTAAATACATCACCGAAGGCAAAGACTTCGTCCTCCAGCATTCAGGCCTTTTTAAAGTGGCCTTTAAAGGCGTTAAAACCGCCTCCAAAGAGACCGAGGGCGAAAACGTGCGGGAGACGCTGAACCTCCTCGACGGCGACCAGAAGGCCGTTGGCAAAGCCGTGGTGGTCACCGACCAGTACGGCCGTTTACTCTCTCTGCAGATCGACGGGCTCTAAGCGAATTTCGGGGCCCGTCAAGGCCCCGATCCTCTCAAATTTCTCCGAGAATTTACCGATACGTACGTCATGGTCTATGACTTTTCCGAGCCGTCGGCGGCCGTCGCCGAGAGCTCGCCAACCGAGCGCCCGCAATTCAAGCTTCCGGCGTTGGGCGATCGCCTCGCCGCGGTCGTCATCGACTTCGGCGTACTCGGGCTGATTTCTTCGCTCGTGCTCGCGCCCGTGACACGGCAAATCTACATCACCAAACAAATCGGCGACCGCACGGATTTGGCGCTGCTTTACGTGCTCTCGGTTTTTCTTTTCGTGCTCATCGGCGTTGCGTACCAAACGTTTTTCATCTGGAAGAAGGGCGCAACCCCCGGGCAACGCGCGTTCAGAATTCGCGTGGTCAACCTGTGGGACGGGCAAAAGCCCGCGTTTATGACGGCGCTTACCCGCTCGATGTTCTGGTGGATCGACACGCTTCTTTGCGGGCTCCCGCATCTCGCGGTGTTTTCGAATGCCCAGCGCCGCCCGATGCATGACCGGCTCGCCGACACCATCGTAACCACGATCGGCAGCTACACGGCGCAGCCGCCCCCGAATTCCGCGTGGATCACCGCCGGTAAAATCGCGGTTGTCGTGGGCTTCGTAGTGCTTGGCGGGCAGTTCGGGTACGAGCTCACGACGAAGTATCAACAAATCGAATCGTTCGAAAATTGGCAGGAAGACATCCAAAGCCTGGGCGCCGAAGAGTGCGACGCCGTGACCGAAGCCAAAGAAGCCTGGCCCGAAGACGTTTCGCGCTTGGCCGTGGCCATGGCGCTGTTTTCGGCCGATGTGGTGGGTTCGGAGTGCCTGGAGCAAGAAGCCTATCGCTCGTTCAAAGCGAACGAGGAATTGGACCTCGCGTATCTGACGCGGGCGTTTTCGCGCAATGAAGACGCTGATCTG
>DASUEL010000017.1:0-2995 GCA_036275095.1 Bdellovibrionales bacterium | reverse complement strand
ATTTCCCAGTATTCGATATTGGGTTTCGAAGTCGAGGAGTTCGACGGGCTTCCCATTCTCACGCTCAACCAGAGCCCGATCGTCGGGTGGAACGCGGTCACCAAACGCATCAGTGACATCGTCTACTCCCTCGTGGCCCTCATCCTATTCAGCCCTCTCATGCTCTTGATCGCATTGCTCGTGAAACTGACGTCCAGAGGGCCGGTGCTCTACAAGCAAGAGCGCATGGGCATGGATGGCCGCACGTTTTACATGTACAAGTTCCGCAGCATGCGACCCGACGCCGAGGCTCAAACCGGAGCCGTTTGGGCGAAAAAGGGCGACGATCGAACGACTTGGATCGGTGCGATCCTTCGCAAGTCCTCGCTCGATGAGCTACCGCAGTTCATCAACGTGCTCAAAGGCGAGATGAGCTGTGTCGGTCCTCGTCCCGAACGGCCCGTTTTCGTCGAAAAGTTTCGCAAAGAGATTCCGGGCTACATGCTTCGCCACAAAGTGAAGGCCGGCATTACGGGCTGGGCGCAGGTCAACGGCCTGCGCGGTAACACGAGCCTCGAAGACCGTATCGAGTACGATCTGTTTTACATCACGCATTGGTCACTGGCATTCGACCTGCGCATCATGCTGATGACGGTTTTCAAAGGCTTTTTCTCGCCAAACGCTTACTGAGCGGTCTGTACGCGCAAACACATTTTAGTAAGAACCGTCGCCGGCTTCGGGCGGCCCTGTGCGCCCAATGTGATGATTGCGCCGCCGGTCTTGACGGGTTCACGAATCACCGGTGCTGAGAACAAGAATTGGCGGTCTCCGAATGCGAGAACCTTCCCGATGTTGTTGCTCGTGAGCTCCGCGAACAGCTCGGAGCCTTCGCGCGTGAATGTAAGCCGAAGCTCTTCAGTGCCTGTCGTGTCTTTGGCGATCCAGGCTTTGCTGATGTGACGCGAATCCAACGAAGGGGCTCTCGCGAGATAAATAGTTTGCCCGGCATGTTTCACCTTGATGGGAAATTCAGGCGCGGGTTTCTCGGAGCCCAAATAATAGCCGATGTCGCTCTTGATGGACTCACACACCGGCGTGCCTTTTGGCAGCTCGAAGGCCGCAAGAGCGCTTTTGCAGGCTTGGTTCGAAGGCTCCAGAAGGAGGCACTCCTGAAACGCCTTCTTTGATTCGGCAGAATCCGACACGGAAAGAATCTTGCCGAGAACCTCATGGGCCAGCGCGGACTTCGGCTGCAGCCGTACGAAGTCGCGAGCGAGCCCTATGTTCTCGCGCTCGAGCGCTTCGCGCTTGTCCGCGGGCGGATTCTCTGCATTGATCAGCGTCATTACCATCATATGGCGTGACTCGATGAGCTCGGCGTAACGGATCGAGGTCGGCGGATGTCTTAGGAGGAGCTGATCGATGAGGCCGATGATCTTGCGAAGAAGCGAGACGAAGTCCTCATCCTTGTCGGGCCGTTGCTTCATGAGCTCCATCAACTCGAACTCGAGCTTCTCGACCTCCGCGACCAGCGCCGGATCCGGTAGGTCGTCTTCACCATCGTCTTGCGGGAGCTCGTCGCCATCAGGGGCGGCGGTCGGCGTGACCGTGAGGTCCGCTGACGAAAATGGATCGGGAGAGGCCATGGGAGCCGGCGAGCGGTCTTGGTAAGCGCGCAGAGCCAGCCAGCCCAAAACGGCGATAGCGAGCAGTGCGATTGCGCCCCAAGCTTTCTTCATCTCACGACGTTCTCTTTGAAATATTTCAGTGTGCTATCGAGTCCCTGGGAGAGCGAGACTTTCGGCTCCCACGCCAAGACGCGCTTGGCTTTCGAAATGTCGGGGCAGCGGCGCTTCGGATCATCGGGCATCGCGGGTAAAAACGTGTGCGGCTTTTTATTGCCGATGAGGGCGTTCACGGTATCCGCGATTTCCAAAACGGATTTTTCGATCGGATTGCCGATGTTGACTGGAGAGGTTTCAGAGCTTTGCATGAGCGCGTAAATGCCGGCAACGAGGTCGGTCACGTAGCAAAGGCTTCGTGTCTGCTTGCCGTCACCGTGAATGGTGAGGGATTCGCCTTTCAGCGCGCTCGAAAAAAAGCTCGGAATCATGCGGCCGTCTTGCGGGCGCATGCGCGGACCGTAGGTGTTGAAGATACGCACGATGCGGGTCTGTACCTGAAAACGCCGAAGGTACGCCATGGTCATCGCCTCGGCGAAACGTTTGGCCTCGTCGTAGCAGCCGCGCGGCCCGATCGGGTTGACGTTGCCGAAATACTCCTCACGTTGCGGGTGCTGGAGCGGATCGCCGTACACTTCACTAGTGCTCGCGAGAAGTATGCGCGCCTTGCGCTCTTTGGCCAGATCGAGAAGGGCCGTGTGGCCGAGCGCCGCCGTGTTCAAGATGAACTCGGGCATTTTGTCGAAGTCGGCGGGCGACGCCGGCGAGGCTAGGTTGTAGATCTCGTGGTAGGGGTCGTGGAGGATATGCAAGTTGCAGATATCGACGTCGAACCACTTCAGGCCTTTGCCGAACAGATGCTTGATGTTGTTCTTGTTGCCGGTCACGAGGTTGTCGACCACGTCGACTTCGTAGCCTTTTTCGAGAAGAAGCTCGCACAGGTGGCTGCCGACGAAGCCGGCGCCGCCGGCGACGAGAGCGCGTTTTTTCACGCGTGCCCCCACTTAGCGGATCCGGCCGAGGGAAGATTCTCGCGGCCGAAGCAGTAGTACTTGAAGCCGAGCTGGCGAAGCTTACGCGGTTCGAAGATGTTGCGGCCGTCGAAGACGACCGCCGATTTCATGTTCTTTTTGAGGCGGTCGAAGTCGGGGTTGCGGAACTCGTTCCACTCGGTCACCACGACGAGCGCGTCGGCTCCTTCGGTGACGTTCATCGGGTGAGCGCCGAGCTCGAAGTCGGCTTGGCTCGCGGCTTTCGCGTTTTCACCCGCGATCGGGTCGTAGGCGCGGACCTTTGCGCCCTCGGCCGTCAGCCACGAGATCAGGTCGAGGGCC
>DASUEL010000016.1:0-7049 GCA_036275095.1 Bdellovibrionales bacterium | reverse complement strand
CATCGAGGGCAAAATTCTCGCGCCGGTGAAGCGCGGCTTGGTCAAAAACGTGGTTGCGCCGGTCGACAGCTCGGCCCGGGAGCTGGTGCTGAAAAAGACGCTCGAGGACCTTCAGCGCAGTCTTCAAGCGGAGATCTCGGCTGAAGAGATTCCCGCGGTACGGCGCGCTTTGTTCCATAGAATCCAGCAGTACGTCGAAAAGTCGGTGCTGGGTACCGCCAAGGGCTACGTCAACGTCAGAAGCCTCATGAGCTCGCCGGCGTTCAAACAAATGTGGCCGCAATGGATCAACGGGCTCGCGATGAGCGCTTGGGGCGCGATCAAGTTCCTGACTCTCGACGAAATCCTGAAAAACATGGCGAAAGACTTCTATGGCGCCCAGGGACTCTGGGAGTCCGTACGCGAACCGCTGAAGTCATTCGATAGCTCACGCGCCCTTCACCCGAAGATCGTCGAGTACGTTACGGGTACGGCGAGGCTGACAGGGCCCAACGCCGTCTATTGGGATCGCAGCGACATTTACGACGACATCGTGAAGAATCTGAAAGAATATCACACGCGCTGGGATCAATACCGCGAAAAGGTCGTTTTGCATCACCTTGAAATGGTCTTTTTGGGCTGGCAGGGAAAGTTCCACAAACTCGAGATGGATTTTTACGCTCGCACGCAGCGCCTCGCTTGGATGGCTCGCTCGTGCCCGATCGAATGGTTTCCGCAAGGTGAGCCCACGAAGGAGTGCGATCAGGCATGCCAGAAGAAAAAATCCGAAGAGCAAAAGCATGCGTGTATCAGCGAAATGAGGCTCGGCAAAGGCCGCGCGGTTGAAGACCGATCGTTCAAGAAAAACGGCGGCAAAGATGCGATGCCTTGGCACGTCGACATCCAGTTTCCCATGAGTTTCACGAAAGAGTTCGACGAGCTCTACCAAAATCCGAAGTACAAAAAAGCCCTCGATTTGCCGACCAAAGAAGCCCGGTATGCGCGCCTTCAAGAGATTTTGGGAGTCGTGTTGCCCGAGGAAGAGCCTGAGAGCCAAGATAGCGCCGCGCAGACGGTCGCGCTCAGTCACGATAAGCGCGAGCGCCAAAAGCAACAAACGACGGCGATCGCGGCCCAGCAAAAGCAGGAGCTGAACAGCGACGAACGCCGCGCGCTCGCGCTTCGTCCTTACACCGGCGACGACGGCAAGACATATCGCACCGAGCGCCACGAGCTGAATGAAGAGGAGTTGTATCTTCTCGGCAAACTGCGCGCGGAGCTCGAGCCGATCGTGGATAAATCATTTTACAAGCAGCAAGAGCCCTTCGCGGCGAAGCTCGCGTATCCGTACAACTGGGTCTCCAAGCGTGAAAGCGGCTACCACCCGTTCAACCTCTGGTCGAGCTACGACGTCGAGTTCGAAGAGCTTCGCAAGGTTTATAATCAGATTTTCAGCAAGATTGGCCGCGCGGGAGTGCTCGAGCAAAGGATCACCGAGATTCTGAAAGACGGCAACCTCGGCGTGCGTACCGAAGCTCATAAAGCGAAGGATCCGGCGCTTTCGGCGGCGTGCAGTGAAAGTCTCATGTGCCATGGCATCACGAACTTCGTTTCGGCGACAATACCGTTCTACATCAAGATCAACTGGGGCAACGGCTTCAATCGCGTGATGCTGAACCTGAAGGATCCGAAAGTGAAGGCCGAGGTTCAAGCTTGTACGGAGAAGATCCCGATGTGGTCACACCATTACGGCATGGATCGTGAGACGCTCGCCTACCGCGTACGAGAGGCGGGCCAGAACGTGCAGAAACGTGAGGCCCTGCAAAAAGAGCTCGACGATAAGAGCATGGCCCTCGCGAAACGGATCGCGATCTGCCAGAGCAAGCCGCTCGAGCCATTAAGCCCCGAGATGCGCATCGATATGCTCGCCTATGCTTTCGCGAAGCAGTTTTACAAGATCGTGATGGATCGAGAGAGCATTCATGACCGCAGAAAGCTGATTTTAACCGAGTTCCCGCAAGTTCCTCAGAACCGGCCGGTCGACGTGCCTGACGCCGACCACGCCGTGGAACGCGCCAGCCCCAGAATGCGCACGGACCCGCGGCAGCTGGACCCGAACACGGGCATTCCGGGCCCGGGGACCCAGTATCAAAAAACCGAAAGTGATTTGCGCGAGCTGCGAAAAAATAAAGCCGCGACTCCGCCGGCCGCACCGAGTGCAACCCTGACGCCGCCCGCGCTGCCCCCCGGGCCTGACAGCGCGGCCCAGAAGTATCGTCAGGGTGTTGAAGCCGCTCGCAAACGCCGCCAGCAGCAACTGCAGCAGCAGCAACAGTTGCGAGAGCAGAACCAGCCTAAGCAGCAGCAGAAGCAAAAGTAATCCAAGCAGTACTCGAGATACGCCGTTAGTTTTCCGGAGCCTCGTCAATTTGAGCGAGGATATATTCCGGAAAAAGAACGGCGTGCCCGGTTATGGAGCCGCGCAGTTCGGTCGTTTACCCGCGGCCTGCGCGTTTCGGTAGCGAGGCATCATTTCGCCCATTTTGCTTTGTAGATTTGAAATGCGCGTTTCGTGTGACGGGTGAGTCGACAGCCACTCTGGAGGCTGACCGCCGCCGGCTGAGCTCATGTTGCGCCAGAGCTGAATGCTCTCTTCGGGATTGAAGCCCGCGTTCGACATGATCTCCAGCCCGATCACGTCGGCTTCGCTCTCTTGCGTACGGCCGAACGGCATCAGCACGCCGAACTGCGCGCCGATTCCAAGCGCCGCGAGAATCGTGCGGCGATTCGGGTTTTGTTTGTTTTGAAGTGCGACGTCGATCGCGGCAAGGCCGAGCTGCGCGCCCATAGCCTGACTCACGCGCTCATTACCGTGTTGAGCGGTTACGTGGCCGATTTCGTGGCCAATGACCGCCGCGAGCTGGTCGGGTGTTTTCGCGACTTTCAGAAGACCAGTATGAACGCCGATCTTTCCGCCCGGTAGCGCGAATGCGTTTGCCGTGTTGTCTCTGAACACGACGACTTCCCACTCCTTCACGCTCGATTGCGACTCGATCTCTTTGGTTAGCGCATTCGCTACGCACTTCACGTACGCGTTCGTTTTCGGATCGCTATCGGCGGGCGTTTGCCCCTTCATCTGCTGAAACGCCTGCGCACCCATGTGGTTCATATTGTCCTCGGGCATGAGCAGAAGCTGCTTGCGCCCCGTCGGAGACGTCGAGCAAGCCGTTGCAAAAATGAGTACCAACAGAAGTCGTTTCATCACGTCTAAATCCTTTCTCGAGATCTGAATCATTCTCGATCGGCGAGTCGGTTTTCAGCTCTCTGCTCTCGGCTCCCGGGCCTCAGTTCCCAGGATTTGGTGCCAATTTCCACCTCGCCCTGAGAGCCGGGGCCTGAGAGCTGAGAGCTGGGAGCTGGGAGCTGAAAACTGACCCCACACGACGTGCACCATACCATAATTCGGGATCGAAATGATTGACGCTCCCGGTTTTCGCTTCATACGATTTTGCAACGAGCCATAACAAGGATGTGCGTATGGTCAAAAAAATCGCGTTCGCAATCATGATCTTGATGGTCTTTGTCAAAGGCGCGTCAGCCGAGGACCGCATCCGGTTAGATCGAGAGGCCAAGGCGGCCTTTTTGAACTTGCACTTTTTCGCCGACGGGCGGGGAATGCACACGGCTCCGGGCCTCATCAAATTTTATGAGAGCATCTCGGGCCGCGGCGTCTTCAGCGACACGATTCGCAACCGCTGGGGCATGAACGTTCTCGATAAAAACAAGATCGTGGGGCTCTACAACGTTCGCTACAAGAATATGGACGTCGGAGTTCTCGGCTGCGTCGCCTGTCACAGCTCGAAAGCCGCGGGCCAATTCATCGTCGGTCTCGGAAACAAACGCATCGACGTGTTCCGCGTCGGCCAAGACGTTCTCGCCGTTCAAAAACTATACGACAAAGTCACGATCAACAAAGATGAAGAGTTCGTGAAGGTCGAGAAAAACGCCATCGCGTTCGCGCAGCACCTCGCCGTCGAGAAAATCGGAAACCTCACGCAAGGCCTCGTTCCGGTTTCGTTCGTGCGCGGCTGGTTCTACCGGCAAGCCGGCGTTCCAATGCCCGAGAACATCACGAAGGGCGCGGTGAAGGTTCCGGCCCTCTGGGGTTATGGAATCAAACGGCAGGTCGGCCAATTCTCCGACGGTTACGGCAACGGCATCCTGCCGGGCTGGGCGATCGCGGTCGAGCTGACGGCCGGTCAGCTCCCCGAAACGGTGCGCGGCTATTTGCCGAAAGTGGTGGACGCCGAGGACGCTCTCGGGCACTTCCTGCCGCCGGCGTATCCGTTCGCGATCGATCAGGGCCGCGCGGCCCGCGGCCAAGCCGTCTTCACGAAAAACTGCCAAGGCTGCCATGGAACTTACGAGCGCGATTCGCAAGGGTTGCCGGTTTTCAAAGCTCCGCGCTGGATTCCGCTTCATATGGTTCAAACCGACTCCGATCGCCTGGAGTCGAACACGCCCGAGTTCAACGAGCTCGTGAAAAACAATCCGCTCAGCGACATTCTCCAGCACACCGAGCTCGGTCGCGGCTACTTCGCGCCGAGACTCGAAGCCGTGTGGGCGCGCTTTCCATATTTGCACAACGCTTCGGTCCCGTCGATCGCAGCGCTTCTGACTCCGCCTCACGAGCGCCCGCAGCTCTTCGCGCTCGACGACGCGGGAGAAGCCCATCGCTTTGATCAAGAAACACTGGGCCTCACGGTCCCCGCGAAAGGCTCGTTGCACGAGTACCGCCTGAAATTTCGCGCGTCCCAAAGCGACCGCGCCGTCTACAACACAAAACACGTCGGCCAAACCGCCGTCGGCCACGGCTTTGGCACGACTCTTACGGCGGGCGAAAAGCGGGATCTCGTGGAGTACCTGAAAACGTTGTAACTACTCAGTTTTCAGCTCTCGGCTCTCAGCTCTCAGGCCCCGGGCCTCAGTTGAAAAACCATCGCGGTTGGCGGCCCGAGCACTGAGGCCCGAGAGCAGAGAGCCGATAACCGATAACCGATTCGCCGATCGCGTAACCTAGCCGAACTCGACCTAAATATTTTTCCGCGGGCGTACTTCATCTTCCTTTTTCAAACTGGGTTTCGTATCTTCCCGGCTTCGTAAACGGGGAAAAACCGGGGAATTTCACGAGATGAGAGTCACGTCATCGCGCCGCCTGCTTGTCGTAAGCTTGATGGTGTGGGCTGTCGCGCAACCCACACGGGCCGCGAATATCGACGAAGTGACCTATCTCACCAATAAGATCCTTAAAGATTTGAGCAGTCGCGCGGTCTCGATGATCGCGACGAGCGAAGTCGGAGTTTGCGGCCGCAGGCGAGAGCTGAAAATCACCGGCCGCGGCCGCTACGAACAATGGCCAGAGATCATTCAAAGCGCGATCAAGCGCGACCAACCGTCGAAGCGCACGGTACGGGTTCACTCGGTGGGACGTAGCCGTTCGAACGTGCTCGGTGCCGTCACGCGGGTCTTGATGGCCGGCGGGTACCATTCAGAAATTCCCAGCGAGCTCAATGAATCGGTGAAGAGCTTCAAAGAGGGCGTGAAGTCCGGTTTTGGCGAATTCTTGATGTTCTCGGGCTCCTCGAGAGGAGTCGACACGGGCCACGAGTTTTCGTTTCTTGCGTTTGCCGACGAAAAAGCCAACGAGCTTCTCGTGTTGAGCGTCGGTGAGGATCTCTGCCGCTGACCGCGGCCTATTTTTTGCGCGCGCGCAGCTCTTTGAAAAACGCGCTGAGCGTTTCGGCCGATTCTTTGGCCAGCACTCCGGCCGTAACCTGAGGCCGGTGATTCAGGCGCTTATCCTGCAAAATTTGGTAGAGCGTCTCGACGGCTCCCCCCTTGGGATCGGTCGTGCCGTAAACCACGCGTTCGAGGCGGGAGTTCACGATCGCCCCTGCGCACATCACGCAAGGCTCGAGATTGACGTAAAGCGTACAACCCAGGAGCCGCCACTGGCCCAGGTGTTTGGCCGCCTTTTGAATCGCGATCAATTCCGCATGGGCCAAGGGGGAGCGGCCCGTCTCCCGCCAATTGTAGCCAGATCCAATACAGCGGCCCTCGTGGACCACGACGGCCCCGATCGGCACTTCCCCGCGCTCGGCCGCTTTTTGGGCCAGGCGGAGTGTTTCTTGCATCCAGCGGATATCTTCAGATTCTGAGGATTTTTGCACGTTTAACCCCAGTCCGCAGATTGACTGATCAAGTGCCCACTTGCTAGATTTGTCGCCTTGCACAACCTAGGGTTCGACAACCCAATATTTATCCGGCGCAGCCCGTGAGGCTGGCCGTTCGTTCGAAGGGCAGGTGAAAATTCATGGCACTCGTAAAAATCCGCGAAGGTGAAGGTTTCGAAGGCGCACTCCGCCGTTTCAAGAAACAAGTTGAGAAGTCAGGCATCTTGTCTGAGCTCAAAAAGCGCGAGCACTACGAAAAACCATCTGTTC
The DNA here is from genome assembly GCA_036275095.1 of Bdellovibrionales bacterium. Taxonomy (GTDB): domain Bacteria; phylum Bdellovibrionota; class Bdellovibrionia; order Bdellovibrionales; family DASUEL01; genus DASUEL01. The sequence goes on along the minus strand of DASUEL010000016.1, from coordinate 567 downwards.
GCAAAAAGAAAAAGTCGATCGCCGCCCGCAAACGTCTTCTGAAAAAACAGAAGAAAAGCGATTACTAATTAGGAATGCAGCTGTCAGCTGTCGGCTCTCAGCTCCCAGGCCTCGGTGCTCAGGCACGAGGCCGTGCGCGGAGCAAGGCCCCTGAGAACTGGGGCCCGAGAGCCGAGAGCGGAGAGCCGAAAACTGACCAACTCAACGTCGCCATCAAACTCACGCAGAATGATGGCGATTTTGTTTGGCTAGGGGAGGTTTCACTCGTGTCACTCAAAGCCAAAATCCTCGATGATATCAAGACCGCGATGAAAGAGCGCAATCAGCTCAAGATGGATTGCCTGCGTTTTCTGCAATCGGCCGTCAAGAATCGCGAAATCGAATTGCGCCCGAATGAGATCAAAGACGAAGACATCATGGGCGTGATTAAAAAGCTCGTGAAGCAGCGCCAGGAGTCGATCGAGCAGTTTGAAAAAGCCGGTCGCAACGATCTGGCCGACAAAGAAAAGGCCGAGCTCGGCGTGTATCAAACCTCTCTGCCGAAAGCCATGGATCGCGCCGAGGTCG
>DASUEL010000015.1:0-14977 GCA_036275095.1 Bdellovibrionales bacterium | reverse complement strand
ACTCCACGACGAAATCGAGGCTCTTTTTCAGCGCGGTCTGATTCACGTCGTGCTGATATTGGCCGACGCCGATGCTTTTCGGGTCGACTTTGACGAGCTCGGCGAGCGGATCTTGCAGACGGCGCGCAATCGAGATCGCGCCGCGAACCGTAAGGTCGAGCTCGGGGAACTCTTCGCGCGCCACTTCACTGGCGGAGTAGACGCTGGCGCCCGCTTCGTTCACGAACAAGACGGGTACTTTGCTGTCGAGCGCGGCAAGGACTTTGCGGAAAAAAGCGAACGCCTCGCGCCCGCCCGTGCCGTTGCCTACGGCGACGGCTTCAATGCGGCCGACGAGCTCTTTCAATAGATCTTTGGCGCGTTCTTCGGCGCCGTTATCGAGGATGTTGAAAATCGTATGCGAGAGATATTCGCCCGAGCTTCCGATGAGCGCGAGCTTACAGCCCGTCTTCAAGCCCGGGTCGACACCTAGAACGCATTTCGCGCCAAATGGGCTTGCGAGCAGGAGGCGCTTCACGTTCTCGGAGAAGACCGTGATCGCGTGGCGATCGGCTTCGTCTTTCAGCAGGCGATGAATTTCATTCGAAATCGAGGGGTGAACGTGCGCCGAAAGCGCGGTCTTCGCGCACTTCTCGAGAAACTCCGCCACGTGAGACTGCGGGTTCGTGCACGCGTAACGAATGAAGTGCCCTTCGAGAGCCTGCATGTCGCCTTCGATCGTCAAGGTCAGCTCGCCCTCTTGCCAGCCCCGGCGCATGGCCAAGTACCGGTGCGATGCTTTTTGCGTGCGCAGCGATTGCACTTTCTCGGAGAAGTCCGCGTACATTTCGTACTTCGAGTGCGCCTTGAACTCTTTTGTCTTCTTGGAAATGACTTTGCCGTTGTCGAAGAGCTCTTTGCGAGTGAGCAGGCGCAGGTCAGGATTGTTCGAGATTTTCTCGACGATGATGTCTTGCGCGCCCTTCAAAGCGTGCTCGTAAGTCACGATGCCGGCGGGCTGATTGAGAAACTCTTTGCCCTTGATTTCGAGCGGTGTCGTATCTGAAAGCGTTCCGTGCCCGATGTCCCAGAGCCAGTTCGCAAGCGGTTCGAGACCCGCTTCGCGGGCCACAGTGGCCTTTGTTTTTTTCTTTTTCTTGAACGGGCGGTAGATCTCGTCGATTTCGGCGAGATCATTGGCGGCGTTGATTCGCTCCTGCAGATCTTGGCTGAGCTGCCCTTGCTTTTCGATTTCACTCAGCACGAACGCTTTTCGTTTCGTGATCTCCTGATGCTCCTCGAACGCCTCGAGCACTTCGCGCACCTGAACCTCGTCGAGATTCCCGGTCTTCTCTTTGCGATAGCGGGCGATGAAGGGAATGGTCGCCCCTTCTTTGTGAAGCTCAAGCACGGCTTGGGCGGATCGTTGGGGAATCCCTGGAAGGACTTTGGTCAGGTAAGTCTCGAAGTTCATTGGAGAGAATCTACAAGAGCGACTCTCAAGCGACCAAGCACAAAAATAATTAGCGCAATAGGTCAAACTCTTGAGATCACGGCCTTTACAGCTTGCGGCTTTTCCTTTACAACCAAGCCATATGGCAAGAGATGATCTGGCGCAAATTGATGGGAAAATCGTCGATGTCGGCGCCGGCGGAATTTACAAAGTCGAGCTCGATAACAACAAAATGGTCATCACGGCCAAACTTTGCGGAAAGATGAGACGCTTCAACATTCGCGTCATCGTTGGCGACAAAGTCACGGTCGGGCTCTCACCCTATGATCCGACCCATGGTCTGATCATGTACCGTCACAAGTAAGTCAATTCTTCAGGCCGGCTTGTAATTCGTGACCAGCGTTTTCACGCCCGTCTCGAACAGCACTTCGATCCGATTGCCCTTATTCTTCACAACATACCCCCAGCCGAGAACTTTGTGCTGAATGGGAGTCTTTGCCTCGTAGTTGCCGTCGAGTGAATAGGTGGCGGGTTTCACGCCCTTAAGCTGCTCTTGCATCTGACGCCACTGTTTATAAAGCTTCTCGCCCTCTTCATCCAAAGGCGGCATCGGTTTGGCGGGCGCCTTTTCAGCGGGTTCGGCCTCTGCCTTCTTCGCCAAAGCATTCGGCTTCGCGGCTTTTGCGGGTTTCACCTTCTCAGGTGTCAGGGTCACAGCCGGAGCCGGCGCCTCGGGGGCTTTTGCCCTACCGTTTTTTGCGGATTTCGCCTTATCGGTGGCAAGCGCCTTTTCGGCGGCCTTCGGTTTTTCAGGAACTTTCGGAGGAGTCTTCGCGGCTTTCGCGGGCGCAGGGCTCGGCGCCGGCTCAGCTTTGGCCTTTGGAGCCGGCTTCGCGGGCGTGACTTTCTTTGCTGCGCCCTTCGGCTCCGACTTGGGAGCGGCCTTGGCCGCCGTCTTCGCCGCAGGCTTTGGCTTTGGTGCAGGCTTTTTTGCCGACTTCGCAGCCATAGTTCCTCCGTTGTGTTTGGAAGCTTGACATCATGGTGCGCAACAAATGTCAAACAGACAAGTGCATATAGATACTTCGTGCGACGCGTAAAGAATTGCGACGCTCCTGTGAAGTGTTACCTAACTTAGATGTCCATCACCTGCCGCGAACTAAAAACCGCCTTTCCTGGTCTGATCGATACCGTCATCGGCGACGAGTCCGTGACCGTCACCGCGTTTTCGCCCGTCGAAAACGTCGTGCCCGGCGCCGCGGTTTTCGCGTCCGATCGGGAACAGCTCGAGCTGGCGCTCAAGAGCCAAGCTTCAGTCGTCGTGGCGAAGACGCAGCTTGCACCTCAATCAGTCCAAGGAAAAACCCTTCTGTTGACGAAGAACGTGCCGCTCGCGCAGGCCCTGATCATCGAGAAAGTCCTCGGTCCGCTGCTCAAGCCCACGGGCCAAGTGCACGTCTCATCGTTTGTCGCGAAGTCCGCCAAACTCGGCGCGCGCGTGACCGTCGGGGCCTTCGCCGTGATCGGCGACAATTGCGTGATCGGCGACGACGCATATATCGGCGCGGGCTGCGTGCTCGAATACGGCGTTCACATCGGTCTCCGCTCGAAACTCGTAGCGACGGTGTACGTGGGTCCCGAAACCCGCGTCGGCGAGGACTGCGTGATTCATCCGCAAGTCACGATCGCGAATGAAGGCTACGGTTTCGCCCATGACGAAAAGGGACGCCACTACCGTATTCCGCAGCGGGGTCGCGTGGTGATTGAAGACCGTGTGGAGATCGGCTCTCACTGCAACATTGACCGCGCGACCTTTCAGGAGACCCGCATCGCCTCGGGCACGAAGTTCGACGCCCACGTGCACATTGCTCACAATTGTTCCATTGGCCGCGATGGATTAATCACCGCGGGCCTCGTTATGGGGGGCTCCTCGCACATCGGGAACAACGTCGTCATGGGCGGTAACGTCACGATTACCGATCACGTGAAGATCGCCGATCGCGTTCAGCTGGGCGGCCTTTCTGGAGTCGCGAAAGACATTACGGAGCCGGGTGCCTACGGCGGCTATCCTCTGCAGCCCATGAAAGACTACCTGAGAACCACCGCCACCATGACCCATCTTGTACAGATGCGAAAAGATCTGAGCGAACTCGTCAAGAAAGTGCTGGGAAGAGACGCATGACATTTTACATCACGACTCCAATTTATTACGTGAACGACACGCCTCACATTGGCCATGCATACACGACAGTCGTCGCCGACATCCTCGCCAGGTATCATCGCCTGTTCGGCCATGAGACCTATTTTCTCACGGGCACCGACGAGCACGGTCAAAAGGTGCAGAACAAGGCGAAAGAGCTGCAGCGCGACCCGCTCGAGTACGTCAATGAGATGGCACCCAGGTTCCAGGCCGTTTGGTCCGAGCTGAACATTCAGTACGACATTTTCATGCGCACGACGTTTCCGTACCATATCAAGGCGGTACAAGACGGCCTGCAAAAGCTTTTCGACAAGGGCGACATCTATACGAAGACGTATGGCGGCTGGTACTGCGTCAGCGAGGAGATTTTCTTCACCGACAAGGACATCAAAGACGGAAAGTGTCCCCAAGGACACAACGTTCAGCATGTCGAAGAGAAGAATTATTTTTTCGCGATGTCTAAATATCAGCAGCGACTGATCGACTACATCAACACGAACAAAGATTTCATCCTGCCCGAGTACCGAAAAAACGAAGTCTTGGGCTTTCTGCGCCAGCCTCTAGAAGACCTTTGCATCAGCCGTCCGAAAAACCGTTTGAGCTGGGGCATCGAGCTCCCGTTCGACAAAGATTATGTCACGTACGTCTGGTTCGACGCCCTCATGAACTACGCGACCGCACTCGGTCTTTATCAGCCGGGCAAAGACGAGAAGTTCAATAAATTCTGGCGCCACGCGATTCATCTCATCGGCAAAGACATTCTGACCACGCATGCGGTTTACTGGCCCACCATGCTCATGGCTCAGAACATTCCGCTTCCGAAGACGATCTTCGCGCACGGCTGGTGGCTCACCGAGGGAAATCAAAAAATGAGCAAGTCGCTCGGCCCCGTCGTGAAGCCGCTCGACATGAAGAACGTAGTGGGCGCCGATGCGCTACGGTATTTTCTCGCGCGCGACATCAACCTCGGAAACGACGCTCAGTTTTCGCAAGATCTGGTCATCTCACGCGTGAACGCCGAGCTCGCGAACAATCTCGGCAACCTCCTCAGCCGCAGCACGAATCTGGTGAGCAAGTACTTCGGCGACAAAGTTCCGTCTCCGGTTCAGACTCACGACCTGTCAAAGGCTTTAGCGGCCAGTGCCGTCACGGTCGCCGAAAAAGTGAAGCAAGAAATTCTCGATCACGCGCCGAACCTCGCGCTCGGACACGTCGTCGATCTGCTCAACGAGGCGAACAAGTATCTCGAAAACATGGCCCCCTGGAAGTCGGCTAAAACCGATTTGAAGATCACGGGAGAGGTTCTGTACACGGCTCTTGAAGTCTTGCGAATCGCCGGAATACTCATGCATCCGGTCATGCCGTCCAAAATGAATGAGCTGTTGAAACGCGTCGGGTGGGCTTCGACGCCCAGATTCGAAGACGCAAAAAAATGGGGTCTGCTGCAAGAAGGCGCCGCAGTCGAAAAAGGCGATCCGCTCTTTCCGCGGGTCGAGGCCCCGGCTACCGCCTGAGCTCCATCACCACCGGGCAATGATCCGAGCCCATGACGTCGCAGCGATGGGCCGCCGATTTCAGCCGGCCGCGGAATTCAGGGTTCGCGAAAAAATAATCGAGGCGCCATCCCACGTTCTTTTCGCGAACGCCGGGGCGATAACTCCACCACGTGTAGTGCCCCGGCCCCGGTTCGAATGCGCGGAACACGTCGACGTAACCTGCCTCTTCCACGAACTCGTCCATCCATGCCCGTTCCTCGGGCAAGAAGCCCGCGTTGTCGCGATTTGACTTCGGATTTTTCAGGTCGATCTCCTTGTGAGCGATGTTGAAGTCACCGCATATCAATAGGTTTTCGCCCTTTTTCCGGCGCTTCTCAGCTGCCTTCAAGAATTTCGAGCAGAACGCCAGCTTGTACGGAAGCCGCGCATGGTCCCGCTGGCTGTTTGGAAAATAGCAGTTTATCAGCGTGAATTCCTTGAAGGTCACCATCAGCACGCGGCCTTCCCTATCAATCTCCGGTTCGCCGATTCCGTATTGCACGTCGAGCGGCTCTTTCTTGCTGAATACCGCGACGCCGCTGTAACCCGGCTTTTCCGCCGGATGCCAGACCGAATGATATTTGAGCGGGTTGCGATGTTCAGCATCGAGCTGCTCAGGCCGGGCTTTGATCTCTTGGACAGCGACGACCTGTGCGCCTTCGCCTTCAAACCATTTTAGGAATCCGCCACGCCCGCACGCGCGCATGCCGTTCACGTTCCAGCTCGCTAATTTCATAGACCGCTAATTTGAACGAGCTTGCTTCAGGAGTAAAGATGGTTTCATGACCTTACTACCAGTGCTTAGGTCCGGTTGGCCGCATCAAGACCCACGTGCTCTAATATGTATGGGTGGAGGCAGCCATGAAACACGTCTTGATCGTCTTATTCGCGGCGCTGGCGATCTCCTGCAAGGCCGGCAAGGAATCCAAAATTCAAATGACCGGGTTGGATACTGGCGGCTGCCGAACCTTGACCGGTACGTTCAAGGTGGCGCTGGGCACCGAGGAGCTGCGGCAAACCGGGTGTGAAATGCCTGTGACGGTCAGAGCCACACTCGTCCAAAACGACGGCGCGAAAGTCACGCGCAAGTTTCTGCTTGATGGCGTGCGAAAGCTGGAGAACGGCGCCACACCGTCACACTATCGGTATTTCACCCGAACCTGGAGAAACGATATCTGGACCGAAAAGTGGGAGCGTTATGAGAACGGGACGCTCGTCAACGTCTCGTCGGCTCGCTACTTCATCGACAATAACGGGAATCACGTTTACGAAGAACTGGGAACATCACCCCGAAGGATCGTGTCCCAGCGTATTAAGTAAGGCTCAATCGTCGAGAAAGTCGGGCCCGAAGGGCTTCGGCAAAAGCTCGCGCAACTCGTAAACTTTTAGAATTTCCTTCGGATTCGCGAGCCAGACGCGAGTGGCGGGCTTACAGAACTCCGCCATCACTTGCAGGCAGAATCCGCATGGCGGAGCTGGTACTTCCGAGTCCGTGACCACCACGACGTTATCGAAACTCTTCGTGCCCGCGGCGACGGCGGTCCAAATCGCGACGCGCTCGGCGCATACCGTACCGCCGTAACTCGCGTTCTCCACATTGCATCCCGTGAACAGAGCGGCGCCGCTGGTGATCGCGGCGCCGACTTTGAACTGCGAATAGGGCGCATACGCCTTTTTTTGCGCTTGCGCCGCGGACTTATGAGCTTTCTTGATCAACTCGGTCGATTTCAGTTTTTTGCTCCCGTGGCAGGCTCGCCGAGCTCAACCATGAACGCGACGGCCAGACGGACATACTTCATCGCGTGAGCCATGTCGAGCACGTTGATCGTGTCCTCGAGTGTGTGGATCAGCTTATTATGATTTCCACCGCCGGCCTCGAAGGGAAATACGACGGGGTAGCCCGCCTGGTACCACGACGCGTGGTCGCTGCAGGCGTACCCGCACTTCAAGGTTCCTACGTCTTTCACGCCCATGTAGGTCCCGAGCAGCTGAGTCGCGAAAGTATTCATCGAGGCCGTCGTGTAATCGGTCGTCAAGAAAATCGGAGATTGGTCTTTCGGCGACTTGTAGCCGATCATGTCGAGTTGCATGACCCCGCGGGCCTGCAGGCTTCGGCGTTTGAACTCCGCCACGACGGCCTTCGAGCCGTGCAGCCCATACTCTTCCGCGGCGTAAAAAATGAAGTACATGTCGCGCTTGAACTTAAGCTTCGCTTCGAGGATCGCCTGAAACGTTTCCATGACCCCGATCGAGCCGCTCGCGTCGTCATCAACGCCCGGCTGGTTAGCCGCATCGACTTCACCGAAACCCTTATACTGAATCGTGTCCATGTGCCCGCCGACGATGACAGCGGGCAGGCCGGCCTGGGTGCCTGGCAATTTGATGACTACCGACGACTGATTGAATTTCGGGGTCGCGATGAACTCGGCCGTCGCATCGGAGCGGCCGTTCTCTTTCGCTATCCGGAGCATTTGGTCCCGCAGCCACTCGGTCGCTTTGATCCCTTCGGCTTTCTTGGCGTTGCGGTTCGTGAATGAAGTGAAGTTCTTCAGGTTTCGCTCGTAACGGTTCTGATCGGCTTCGGCCATCGCGGCCTGAACCTGATTGCGATATCGAACGCTTACTTTTTCTTCAGCAACACGCGGGCGCGCCAACATTTGCGCGAGCACATCTTGCGGCGTAGCGCGCATCATCTCTTTGTCGACCGTGACGAAGCCGCCGCACGCGAACTTCACTTCGTGAATGGCCGCCGCCAAAGCCTCAACCTGTTTCTCCTTCATATAGACGAGGTGGAGCCCGCTCTGGCTCGCGAGGGGCAAAGGCTTCAGCTCTTTCGGCAGGAGGTTCAAATTCTCGGCGGAGACGACATAGTGTCCGTCTGCGCCGTCCCCGGCTTGAGCCTGCATGGAGAGTGAAAGTGCGAAAACGACGCCGAGAGAAATTCGCGCAAGACCGCGCATAGGGAACCTCCGTGTTTGGATCCAGACTCTCACCCTTGAGAATCTGACCTAAGTCTTATGGATCATAGGCTAGGAGTAAACTGGGCATAGGCCTAGCTTGCGCTGGACCAATGTCTTGAATGGCGCGACATTGGTCCTGCTTTTCGGCCTCAAAGCGGAGCCGAAAGAGCCCGCCCATCATGGCTGCGACTGCGTGCGATTAATTATTTTGATGCTACTTTTTGATCTCGTACTTCAGAAAATTGAGCTCGATAGGCCCGTTCCAAACGGTGTGGCGCTCGGATGATTTCATTCCGATGAGCTGCGCGACCTCTTTGCTCGGCGAAAGCATCCACATCGTCCAGCCCTTGAAACGAGTCTTCATCGCGAAACCGAGATCACGATAAGAATCGGCGACGCTCGCGTCGTTGTGACCCATGCGCTCGCCGTATGGGGGATTCACGATGACGATGCCGTGCTCACACGGCGGCTCGAGAAGCGACACCTGGCTGGGAGCAAACTCGACGACCTCATCAACGCCCGCCTTTCGCGCGTTGATCTTGGCCGCCGTGATCGCCATCTTGCTGCGATCGAACCCGTATAGCTTGAACCCAAGCTCCGTCTTTTCGCGCTCGGCGGCTTCATTGACGACCTCATCCCAAGCATCGGCCTGAAAACCCTTCATGCGCTGGAACGCGAACGACTTTCGCAATGAGCCCGGTGCGATGTCGAGGGCCTGAAGCGCCGCTTCGATGAGAATGGTGCCGCCGCCGCACATCGGATCCACGAGGGGCGTCCTGCCATCCCACTTCGCGATCCGGAGCAAACCGGCCGCGACATGCTCCTTCATCGGCGCGGGTACCTGCTCCTGGCGATAGCCGCGCTTGAATAGCCCTTCACCCGTCGTATCAATGCTGAGGGAAACGTTGTTTTTGTAAACTCGCGCCAAAATGGTCAGGTCGGGATTCTTTGAATCGACGTTCGGCCGCTCTCCATACTTTTCGCGAAACTGGTCGACGATCGCGTCTTTCACCTTGAGCGCCACGAACCGCTGGTCCTTGAAGACGCTGTCCTTTACAGTCGCGTCGACGGCCAGCGTCCCTTTGACATCGATATACTTGGTGAAGTCGTGCTTCAACACGTTGTGATAGAGGTGATCGGGCTCATAGGCCGGGAAATCCAATATGGGCAGGGCCACCCGGGTGGCCGCACGTAGGCGGAGATTGGCCTCGTAGGCCCCTTTCCAATTCGTTTCAAAGGTAAAACCCCCTTGAACGGCCTTTATGGACTTGAAGCCGAGCTCGGTCAGCTCGTCTCTCAAGGGGTTTTCGATTCCGCGGGAGGTAATGGCTAAGAATGTAGGCATGCAACACGGGGTTCTACTCTCTATGGAGCCAAAGTCAAACCTCGACTTTTCCCAATGGGTTCAGTAGATTAACTTCACAAAAATGACAAATCTCAATGACCGCGCCCAAAGAATTTTGACGCTAAAAAAACACATGCGCGAACGCGTTCTCGTGCTCGACGGAGCCATGGGCACCGCGCTTCAGGTCCGCAACCTCACCGCGAACGATTTCGGTGGCGCCAGCCTCGAAGGCTGCAACGAAAACCTCAATCTGACCCGTCCCAAGATCATCGGCGAGATTCTCGGTGAGTACCTGCAAGCCGGGGCCGATATCGTCGAGACGAATACATTCGGCGCGACTCCGTTGGTTCTTGCCGAATACGACATCTCCGATCGCGCCTATGAGATCAACTTTCAGGCCGCCCGCATCGCCCGCGAAATGGCCGACAAATATTCGACCGCGGCTCAACCGCGCTTCGTTGCGGGCAGCATGGGGCCAACGACAAAAGCGCTCTCGGTGACCGGCGGTACGACCTTCGAAGAGCTAATTGAAAATTATTATCTACAGGCCAAAGCGCTCTATGAAGGCGGAGTCGACTACTTTTTGCTCGAGACCTGCCAGGACACCCGCAACGTAAAAGCCGGCATTCTCGGCATTCAAAAATTCCTCCGCGAATCCAAAGCCGAACTTCCGATCGCGGTGAGCGGCACGATCGAGCCCATGGGCACCATGCTGGCCGGCCAAGCCGTCGACTCGCTGGCGATTTCACTCGAGCACGTCGACCTGCTTTACCTCGGGTTGAACTGCGCGACCGGTCCTGAATTCATGACCGATCACATTCGGACGCTCGCCACGCAATCGGGCCGTTACGTCAGCTGTGTCCCGAATGCGGGGCTACCCGATGAGCACGGTAAATATCTCGAGACGCCGCAGTCGATGGTGGCCGTGCTGCAGAACTTCGGCCGCGAGGGCTGGCTCAATTTCATCGGCGGCTGTTGCGGTACCACACCGGCCCATATCGAGGCCATGGCTCAGCTCGCCAAAACCCTAAAGCCTCATGCTCCGCAGAAGCTCGAAGCCTCCACGCTGTCGGGGATCGAATCGCTCGAAGTGACGGATGAAAAACGCCCGATCATCGTCGGCGAGCGCACAAACGTCATCGGAAGCAAGAAATTCAAAGAGCTGATCGTCGCCGAAAAGTTCGACGAGGCCGCCGAGATCGCGAAAGCTCAAGTCAAGAAAGGCGCGCACATCATCGACATGTGCCTGGCCAATCCCGATCGCGACGAAAAGGCCGACATGAAACGCTTTCTCGAAGCGGTGATTCGGCAGGTCAAAGTGCCTCTCATGATCGACAGCACCGACGCCGACGTCATCGAGATGTCGCTCACTTATTCGCAAGGCAAAGCAATCATCAACTCAATCAATCTCGAAGACGGCGAAGAGCGCTTCGAACACGTCGTCCCGCTGGCCAAAAAATTCGGGGCGGCTCTCGTCGTAGGTTGTATCGACGACGACCCGGTACAGGGCATGGCGATCACGAAAGAACGGAAGCTTCAGGTTGCCGAACGGAGCTACAAACTTCTCACCGAGAAATACGGTGTCGCCCCCGAAGACATTTATTGGGATCCCCTGGTGTTTCCGTGCGGTACGGGCGACCAGCAATACGTCGGCTCCGCAGCCCAGACGATCGAAGGCGTGCGGCTCCTCAAACAACACTTTCCGAAGTGCAAAACCATTTTGGGCATTTCAAACGTGTCGTTCGGTCTTCCTGCTGCGGGCCGCGAAGTTCTGAATACCGTATTTCTATACCATTGCACCCAAGCGGGGCTCGATCTCGCGATCGTCAACTCCGAAAAGCTCGAGCGCTACACGCATCTGACCGATACCGAACGCCAGCTCGCCGAAGATCTGATTTTTAATCGTGGTGAAGATCCGGTCGCGGCTTTCACGGCGCATTTCCGCGCTCAAAAACCGAAACAGAAGCTGCCCAAGACCGACATCCCGATCGATAAACGCCTGGCCAACTACATCATTGAAGGAACAAAAGACGGCCTGGCCGAAGACTTGACTGAAATGCTGAAGACGCACAGGCCCCTCGAGATCATCAACGGCCCGCTCATGGCCGGAATGGATGAGGTCGGCCGTCTGTTCAACGACAACAAGCTCATCGTGGCCGAAGTTCTTCAAAGCGCCGAAAGCATGAAAGCCGCCGTCGCGCACCTCGAGCCTTACATGGAGAAAACCGACACCTCATTGCGCGGAAAGCTCCTCCTCGCGACCGTCAAAGGCGATGTTCACGACATCGGAAAGAACCTGGTCGATATCATCTTGTCGAACAACGGATTCAAGGTGATCAACCTCGGCATTAAGGTTCCGCCGGAAACGCTGATCCAGGCGGTGCGGGAGCACAAGCCCGATTTCATCGGTCTCTCGGGCCTACTCGTGAAATCGGCCCAGCAGATGGTGGTGACGGCACACGACCTTTCACAAGCCGGGATCAACATCCCGATGCTCGTCGGCGGAGCGGCCCTCTCACGAAATTTCGTCGATCGCCAGATCGCCGAAGCCTACGAAGGCTTGGTCGATTACGCGTCCGACGCGATGTCGGGTCTCGAGACCGCGAAAAAGATCGTCAACAAAGATACGTTCGCGGTCCATTATCAATCGGTGAAAGAGCGCCGCCAGAAACTGAAGCAGGCGGCCAAGCCCGTCGACGACAAACCGCAAGCAACCAGCCAGCGCAGCCGTGAGGTCGAGCTTCTGCAATCAACGCCCTCCGCGCCCGATTATGAACGTCACATCAGCCGCAACATTCCGATCGAAGCCATTTGGAAGTACATCAATCCGCTCATGCTGTACACGCGCCACCTCGGCGTCAAAGGACGGCATGCGAAGCTGTGGGAGAATCAGGAGCTCAATGAGCTGAAGAGCACCCCCGAAGGATTGAAGGCGCTTAAGATTTTCGAAGCGGTCGAAGAGGTCAAAAAAGAGTTTCGCGAGCAGCTCGTACCAAAGTCGGTGTACAAATTCTTCGCGGCTCAAGGTGACGGCAACACCATTCATATTTTTGATTCGGGCCGGGTTGCAGCAAGCATTTCGTTTCCGCGTCAGCGGCGCGCTGACGGCCTCTGTTTGAGCGATTACGTTCTCCCGAAGAGCGGCGGCCAAATGGACAACATCGCGATGTTCGCGGTCACCGTCGGCGAAGGCATTCGCGACACCGCCCTAAGACTCAAAGATGAAGGCCAGTATCTCAAAAGCACGATCTTGCAGATTCTCGCGATGGAAAGCGCCGAAGCGCTCGCCGAGCTCCTGCACGCGCAGCTGCGCACGCTTTGGGGTTTCCCCGATCCGCTGAATATGACGATGACCGAGCGTTTTCAGGCGAAATACCGGGGAAAACGCTACTCGTTCGGCTACCCCGCTTGCCCCGACTTGAACAATCAAGCCGTGCTTTTCGATCTTTTGAAACCGGAAGAGATCGGGATTGAGCTGACCGACGGATTCATGATGGACCCCGAGGCGAGCGTGACCGCCATAGTTTTCCACCATCCTCAAGCGGTCTATTTCTCGGTCGGCGGCGAATTGCCGTTATGAAGATCAGGCCTATTCAGCGCTCCGACAACGCTCAAATTGCACGCATTATCCGCGACGTGATGACCAGCTTCGGCGCCGTGGGCGAAGGGTTTTCGATTCAAGACCCCGAAGTCGACGCCATGTACGAGGCGTACACTCGACCCCGCTGCGCTTACTTCGTCGTCTGCGATGACAAGGACGACTCTTTGGTCTTAGGCGGCGCCGGAATCGCGCCGCTGGCCGGCGGTGATCCCGGAGTTTGCGAGCTGAAGAAAATGTATTTTCGCGAAGAGGCACGCGGACACGGCCTCGGCCAAAAGCTCATCGATCTCTGTCTCGCGGCCGCAAAAGCCGAAGGTTTCAAACTCTGCTATCTCGAAACTCTGAAAACGATGACCGCGGCGAAACGCCTTTACGAAAAGAACGGCTTCCAGCCTTCCAAGCCCTTAGGCAAGACGGGGCACTTTGGCTGCGACAGCTGGTACGCAAAACCGCTCTAGGCGGCAAAACTTTCCTCCTCACGAAGTCGTGATGAAACGAACTAGGCTGGAGCCGTCACCTTTCAGGCGAGTAAAATCAAAGGGATGAAAACCGCACTCGTTTTCGCCGCGCTTTTCCTGGGCGCGCCAATTCATGCGCTCGCGCGCCCGCTGCACGTGATCGTCGACCCCGGCCATGGAGGCACCGATGCCGGCGCGGTTCACGACGGGCTCAAAGAAAGTGACATCGTTCTGAAAGTTTCGAAGCACCTAGCGAGTCTTTTGCAAAAGGACTCGCGTTTCAAAGTCACTCTGACGCGCCAAAAAAATTCGACGATGAGCCTCTCGGAGCGAACCAATCTAGCTCGCGAAGTGCGCGGTGACGTATTCTTGAGCATTCATGTGAACAGCGCCATCGAAGGCAATCCCAAAGGTGCCGAGCTTTACTTTCAAAACCAAATGCCCCCTGACGAAGAGTCACGATGGCTCGCTAGCCGTGAAAACGCCGGCGCGGAGTCACTCGATACGTCCAAAACCAAAGGTGACGTCCCGAACATCATCGATGACCTGAAGCGCAGCTACCACACGCATTTGAGCTTCAGTCTCGTCCGCCACATTCGAAACACGTGGTCGAAGACAGGCGCGGTGCCGGCAATACGACAGGGCCCGTTCCACGTCTTATACGAGGTGGCTATGCCGTCGGCCCTCGTCGAGCTGGGCTTTCTGACCCATCCGCAAGAATCCAAATGGCTTGCGAGCCCTGAGACCCAGCGTACGCTCGCTCAAATCCTTTATGAAGGCTTGGTACAATTCAAAGAAAAGTTGGACAAGCAGAGGCCGAAAAGCTAATTAGTCCTCATGCGTCTCGACGGCCGAAAACCCAGCCAAATCCGCAATGTTAAGATAACACCCAACGTCCTCATGTTCGCCGAGGGCAGCGCGATGATCGAAGTCGGCAACACGAAAGTGATGTGCACCGCCTCGGTTGAGCCCGGCGTTCCCAAATGGCTACAAGGCTCCGCGAAAGGCTGGGTCACCGCCGAATACGGAATGCTCCCGCGCTCCACAGGCTCACGCATGAAACGCGAAAAGATCATGACTGGCGGGCGTACGCTCGAGATCTCGCGCCTCATCGGGCGCAGCCTCCGCTCGGTCGTCGACATGAACCTGCTCGGCGAAAACCAGATCACCGTCGATTGCGACGTGATTCAAGCTGATGGCGGCACCCGCACTGCTTCCATAACGGGCGGTTTCGTCGCGCTTGCACTCGCGCTTCAAAAGTTGAAAGACATGGGCAAGCTTCAGCAATTGCCATTGCGCGACTATGTGGCCGCGGTCAGCGTTGGGATCCAAACCGAAGAAGCACTCCTCGATCTCAACTACGAAGAAGACTCGGCGGCCGACACCGACATGAACTTCGTCATTAACTCAAAAGGCGAGTTCATCGAAGTACAAGGCACAGCCGAG
>DASUEL010000014.1:0-4388 GCA_036275095.1 Bdellovibrionales bacterium | reverse complement strand
ACCTCGCCCTGTTTACCGAGTACCACGCGCATCGATTTTTTATCGTGCTCTTCTTTCGCGCTGCTGGCTTTCGGAAGATTGATGTCGATCTTCGGCTGCATCACGAGCGGGGCCGCCACCATGAAGATGATCAGCACGACGAGAATGATGTCGACGAGCGGGATGACGTTGATTTCGACGATCCCGTTTTGGTCATTGTCACCACCGGCTTTGGCTGCCATAACTCACGCCCTTCTGCTCTTGGTATAGGCCAGGCAAAGGTCGCGAGCCGCATCGATGTTCGCGAGAACCAGGCCGACTTTTTTCTGGAAATAGTTGAACGCGGCCACCGCCGGGATCGCTACCGCGAGGCCGACCGCCGTCGAAACCAGCGCGTGCGCGATACCCGCCATGACGACTTCGTTACCCTGGCCGGGCGCGTTCGCCAGGTCGTTGAACGCTTTCATGATGCCCATGACCGTACCCAACAGGCCGACGTAGGGCGCATTCGACGCGATCGTTCCGAGGATGTTGAGATTCTTTTCGAGACCCGGGCGCTCGACGGTTTTGTACGAATTGAAGAGATCGTCGAGACCTTCGGCACCGTGCTTTTTCACGAAGTTCATGCCGTAACCGAGCGCGCGGCCCTCGAGCGACTCCGACTCTTCCGAAAGCTTCTCGATCTGATTGAGATCTTCGCTGTGAATCAGCGTTTTGAAGCCCTGAGCGACTCCCGAGCTCTTTGAACTCACCTTTTTGAGCGCGAAATAGCGCTCGATCATGATTGCCACGCTGATCACGCTCATCAGCACCATCAAATAGAGTATGCCGTTGGCTGAAGCTTCAGCGATCCTAAATAATGTTTCCATGTTCCCTCTCCCTGTCTATGTTTGAACGTTCAGTTCGTTTGTTTTCGTTTTATTCGCCACCCGCGTCGGTCAGCTTGAAATCGACTCGCACCTGGTGATCGATTTTGCGGACAGGCTTGCCGTCTTTGTCGAGAAACGGGCGGTACTTCCACTGCTGGACCGCGCGACGAGCTTCGCTCTGAAACGTGTTCCGCTGCTCGCCATCGACGACCCGCACGTTTTCGACTTCGCCGCCTTCAGTGATGTCGATCTGCATGAGTACCCAGCCTTCGGTTCCGGCCAGGAGCGCCGCGCGCGGATACTTCGGTTTGATCTTGTAATATGGGGTCGAGCTCGCGTTTCCGTCGCTCTCGGAGCCGATGTTCTTTTCGACGGCGGCTTTTTGCGTGCCGGCCACGTCGCTTGCCTCGTCTTGCATTTCTTTCGGTCCGTCGTTGACGGGCGCTTTGGTGTCGACCGGCACAGTGGGCTCTGGCATTTTCATCACGCGCTTAGGTTCGGCCGCGGGCGCCGGTGGCTCTTCGAAAACTTCGTAGCCGAGATCAAGGTACATCTCGCTTTCTTTTTGGGCGCCGAGATCGAGCCCTAAGACCAAGACCACCAGGCCATAGAGCGCGACGTGAGCCAGCGCCGACACGGCGAACGAGCTTGAAAATGTCTTCGGTATGATGTTCGCGATCTGTTCCATCCCCAATTCCCCTGAAACATCTGATCTTGAAGAGCCTGCCTTGGCTCTTCGGTTCGCGCCGGTTCGTAAACCGGCGCCTCAACTTAGAAGGTCTTCTTGTAACCGGCGTAGACCGCGCGGCCGACCTGATCGTAGAGCGTGTCGTCGAGCTGGTCGTTTGGAACGCTGTCATCGAGCGGCGGCGTCGTCGCGAAGAGATTCTTCACGCCCGCTGTGAAGGTACCGAGCGAGCGGTTTCGGTACTGGTACTGCAGATCGATCTGCGTGTACTGCCCGAGATTCCCCATCTCTTTCACGGCTTTTTCGTGGCTCGCGATGGTCATGGCGCTCGCCGTGATGTCATGGTTGTCGTTCGGGAGATAACCGACCGACAGCGTGTTTCTCCACGCGGGGCGGCCGTTCTCGCCGAGCTTGTCCTTAAGGCCCGTGCCCGGAAAGCCCTCTTCTTTGAAGTAGAGCAGCTGCGAGTGCTCGACCCCCAGCTTCACTTTGCGAACCCGGTAGGCGGTGGACAAGTCGATGCCCGAGACTTCTTGCGCTGCCAGATTTTGCATCGGTGCCGTGATCGACTCGATGTAGCCGTTCGAGTCGCGCGTCACGATGACGCCTTTCTCGGCGACGTTGATGCCGTCGCGCTCGGCCTCCATCAAATCGTTGTAGTCGATCCCCACGACGTTCTTGATGCGGGTCACGAAGTAGTCGGCCCCGATGCTGAACTCTTTGGTCGGCTCGAAGACGGCGCCGAAGTTCATGGTCTCGGACTTTTCTTCTTTCAGGCCTTCGTTTCCGCCGCTGGTCACTTGATACTGCGTCGGCTTGCACGAGGGCGTGTTGTTCGGATCGGCGGCTTTTTCGCGCTCGCAGGCCACGGCGTCGATGAACGTCGGGTAGCCGAGGCCGGTCGCCGCGTAGAGGTCTTGCATGCGCGGCGCTTTGAAGCCCGTGCCGGCGGACGTTCTCAGAAGCCAATTTTTGTTCGGGCGATAAAGGAGCGCGGCCTTCGGGTTCGTCGTGCTGCCGAAGTCGCTGTAATGGTCGAAACGGCCCGCGAGCTGAAGCTCGACTTTCTGCGCGACGGGAATGGAGAGCTCGCTGAATACGGCTTTAGTGTCGCGCTGTCCGCCGCCGCTGCTTCCGGCGTTGCCGAAAACTTCACCCGCGACACTCTTGTCGTCGAACACGTCCTCGAACTTCTGAAAGGTGAACGTCGTGCCGAAGGCACCCGAGATCGGGCCCGAGCCCAGCTCATAGAGCGGGCCTGAAACTTTGGCTTCGGCGCTCGAGAGCAGCGACATCGTGCGCTCGACCGGCTGATAACGGGTGTGCTCGATGTTTCCGCGCGAGCCTTCGGGGGCGAACGGATTGAACTTGCCGTCTTCGATCGCCTTGACGAGATCGGCGGTAAGCGCGTAACCGCGTACGCCCTTATCTTCGTTGTATACGACATTGTGGCCGATGTTCATGTCGACTTCGAAGCCTTTTCCGGCGTCGACGGTCGTGCCCGCGAGCACGTTGACCGCGTCGGTCTTCACTTCCGTGTCGCGTGTGCCGAGCTCGGTCAGGCGATAGCGAACGGTGAGATCTTTTCCGGGCGTCGCGCCGGGCATCGGTCCGCCATTTGGCCCGAGCTTATCTGCGACCGCGGCGGGAATCGTGAACGAGCCCGGCGCCGGAGCATACGACCACTGCGCGCGCTTTTGCGTGCCGCCGAGACGGAACTTCATTTTCACGCGCGAGCTGAGCTCGTAATTCGTCTCTGAAAGGAGGCCGATCTGCTGAAGCGACGGGTACTCGGTCGAGTAGTCGGTGTGACGGAAGGAACAGAAATCGCCGCCGGGGGTGCTGACGACCATTTCGGGCGGACAATTCGGGTCGGCTTTCCACGTCTGGCCGGCGCCAGCGCTCCTATAAGAGCCGGGGCTACCGGTCGTGCTCGTGCCGTCGTTGGACCAATCGCGGTCTTTCGACATGATCGTGGCGTTGTCGCGATATTGCACGACGTTCACCATGTTCAGCTTTTCGCGGTTGAGACCGTTGACGAGGCTGATCTCTTTTTTCACGCCGCCCGCGAGCTGCGGCTGCGTTTGCATGAGGCTGATCTCGCTTCCGCTGAAATCCTTGCGAGTAATGATGTTGACCACGCCGCCCAAGGCGTCGGAGCCGTAGGTGGCAGAAGCGCCGTCCTTCAGGATTTCGACCCGCTCGACAGCCGCCATCGGAATCAGGTTCAAATCGACCGCGCCGGTGATTGCATCCGTCGGAAGCCGCTGGCCGTTTAAGAGCACCAGCGTGTTGGTCGAGCCCAAGCCGCGAAGGCTGACGTGCGCGACACCCGCGGCGTTACTTCCCGCTTCTTCACGAAGCGAGCCGAAGCTGTTCGCTGCCGTGTCTCGAAGGACGTCGGAGACCGAGTTGTAGCCGGACTTATCGAGATCCTGTCTGTTGATCGTTTGAACGGGAAGCGCGCCTTCGACGTCGATACGCTTGATGTGCGACCCCGTGACTTCGACCCGCTCGATGGCTTTTCCGTCACCCTTGCCATCGCCTTCCGCTTCGCTGGTCACGCTCTCGCCTGACGCCGTGGTTTGATTCTGAATGTCGGGAAGCTTAGCCGTTTCCGAATCGGTCTGCGCCCACCCTGACACCACACTTAAGATTACGAATAGAAATGCAAACGATCGCGCCATGTCTACCCCCTTTGGCACTTGTGCGAGTGAGAGAGCAAAGCAAATGCCAACAAAAAGTGGTTTGTTTGGCACCACTTCCGGCGCGATATCGCAGCGTGCTTATTTTTTGAGCAAGCGTTTTCCGACACCGGTGCACAATGGCTCACGCGCGCACACATGCTCTTC
>DASUEL010000013.1:0-4231 GCA_036275095.1 Bdellovibrionales bacterium | reverse complement strand
TCGTCGATATTCGGGTTGATCGCGCCTTTGAACTTTCCGATCTCGTATTCGTAATCGTTTCGGGTGTCGAGCGTGACCGTGTCTTTTTGCAGCATGAGCTTGTGGAACTCGGCCGGGGACAGGTGATTGTTCGTCACCGTCTCGGGCGTGAAGCCCGGCGTCCCCATGGTGACGATCTCGTCGCGAAACTGCACCTTGTATTTGAGATAGGGCGGCTCATGGCTGACGGAGTCTTTGAACAGCACGTCCTGCCAGCCGAGATCGTTTCGAACCCACGTCTTTGTCGCTTCAATCGCCTGCGGCGTTCCCGAGAAGCTGGCATTGATGCCTTCGCCCGAGAGAAGAATGAGGCCTTTCAGCTTATGCTGGCGCCCGTGAAAGAGCAGCCGCTCGCGAAGGCTGACAAGCTCGCCTTCGGTCCAGTGCGGCTGAACGAAGCGGTAGAAGCAGGTGATGTAGGAAAGCATGGGGAGGTTTTACCGCCTGGGTCCGAAAACGGTCAACTCTTGAATTCGCCTATGGAAATTCTCGAATCGAGACGAGCCTAAAACTCCATTAATGGGCTCGGAACGCCGAAAAGACAATTGATGGAGCCTAACCCGCCCGAAATGGTCGCTATTCCAATCCGAGAGTTCATCGCGTCGTCGAAGCTCGCGGTGGATATTTTCGTGCAGCTTTCGAGCGGCCGGTTCGTTCAGGTCGGCAAAGCCGGCGAGGTCGTCGCGCTCGAGCGGCTTCTCCATTACGAAAGCAAGAAAGTGGAGCAGCTTTACGTCAAAAAATCGGATTACAGCGCCTACGTCGATCAAAATCTGGTCATCGCCGGGATGACGCTCACCCGCAGCGACCTGAACGCGCGCAAGAAAAGCGCCTTCATCGCCCAAGTGGCGAACTCGGTGCTGCAAGAAATCGACACCCTGGGCTTCAGCGTACCTACGTACAACCACGCGCGCGCGGTTTCGCGCGTGACGATCGACTTCATCGAATCGAAGCCGAAGTTTCGCGACGTGCTGGCCGCCGTCAACGAGGTTTCGAACGACCTTTTCGCCCATTCGCTCGGCACGTCGATCGTGTCGGTGATCCTCGGGCAGGCGCTCGGCTGGTCGCAACAGTCCGTGCTCGAGAAGCTCGCTCTCGGCGGATTGCTCCACGATATCGGCATGAAAGAAATCAACACGGAGCTGATCCACAAAACGCTCGCGCAGATGACCTTCGAGGAGCGGCGCGAGTATGAGCTCCATCCGCAAAAAGGCATGGAACTATTGAAGACGATCGACGTGGTGCCCGAAGACGTTTTGGCAATCGTCCACGAACACCATGAAAACGCGATCGGTCAGGGGTTTCCGCGACGCCTCAAGAACTTGCGAATTCATCCGCTCGCACGCGTCGTCGGACTCGCCGATTTGTTCTGCGACCTTACCATCAAGAGCCCGACGTCGAAGCATCTGCGCCCGATCAGCGAGGCCGTGCTCTACGTCGACCAAAATTACGGGCAGTGTTACCCGCGCGATCTGATCGCCGCGCTCTACGAAAGCCTTCAGGTCAAGCCGCAAAAGAAGACCGCCTAGACGCGGCTCAAGCTCAAGCTTGGGTTTCGCGTAGACCGGGTCTAAACCTCGATCTCGGGCGTGCGCGGGCGGCACGACCTTGGCCCAAGCTTTCGCGGGCGAGGCGTGTTCGCTTGACGGTTTCGCGGCACGATTTGAAACTGATATTATGGATTTAGCCCAATTCCATGAGTGGTACTTTGCCAACAATCCGCTGCTGATCAATTTGATCTTCGTGATCATTTTGGCTCTGTTCGCTCTATGGAGAGTGTTCGCGTTTTGGGGCGAAGAAGAGCCGGGCAAAGCGGCCATGGCGAGCAGCCTTCAAGCCGCCGCCACGATCGATCAGCTCGAAACGGCGATGAAGCGCATTCTCGACTCCCTTCCGGAGCGAACGGCGGCGGCCGCGCTCGTGAAAGACGATGAGTCGCGTTTTGCGCCGCCCGAAATGCGCGCGCCGGCGCCCGAGGTGACGGCCGCGATGGAAGCCCTCAAGCGCGACGTCGGCGAAAAAGAAAAGGTCATTCAGGAGCTGAAGACCTCGCTCGACAAAGTCTCACAGAGCTCGGGCCTTACGGACGATCAAAAGGCGCGCATCTCGGCGCTCGAGCGCGAGCTGCAAGACGCAAAAGCGCGCTTGGCCGAGTATGAAATCATTGAAGACGATATCGCCAATTTGTCGCTTTATAAGTCGGAAAACTCGCAGCTGAAAGCCGAGCTCGAAAAGCTCCGCCGCGGCAAAGCGATGAAGAAAGACGATCCCGATGCGGTTCCGCAGGTGTCGGATATAGTGGCCGAGTTCGCCGCGATCGTCGGTGCCGAAGACAACGCGCCGACACCCGTGACGCCGTCGAATGCCGCCAAGGTTCTGGGCGACAAGCCCGTCGCGGCGGCGCCGAAGGCGGAGGAGCCGGCGGCGCCACCCCTCGACGTCGACCCGGCCAAGCTGATCGCCGAGGCGACGACATTGCCGGAGGCGAAGGGTGACGACAAGCCCGAAAACGAAGAAGACTCGAAACAAAAACTGATCAACGAATTCGAAAGCTTCATCAAGAATGGCTGAACAAATCGTGAAGGTCATCTGTGGTTTGGGCTACGCGCTCATGTGCGCGGCGGCCGCGATTTGCGTGGTCTCGCGGGCCCAAGCCGCCATCGCGCCCTCGGCGGTCGAATCGGCGCTCAGCAAAAAGAGCGTCGAGCGCATCGCGACCTTGAGGTCGAAAGGCCCCAAGATGTACCGCGACCTTCATAAAGTGGCGTTCGATGAAAGCCAGCCGTATCAGATTCGCTGGCGCGCGCTGATGTCGATGGCGTGGATGGGCCAAAAAGAATCGGTGCGCGACCTCGAGCGCGCGCTCTCCTCGAAAGACTGGTTCATGCGCGACGGAGGCTTGATCGCGCTCAGCAAAGTCGAGCCCACGAAGGGCCGCGTATGGGCGCGAAAGCTGCTAGCCGATCCGGCGCTCGTCGTTCGCACGACCGCGGTGAAGACGATTCGGGAGCTGAATGATACCGAGAGCGAAGCCCGGCTGTGGGAAGAGCTCTATCGCAAAAACAACTATCGCGGAACCCAGAGTTTGTGGGTGCGCCGGCACATCGCCGAAGCGCTCGCGGACTTTTCGAGCAAAGGCACCGAGATGAAGTTCGCGGCGCTGCTCGACGACTCCGACCGCAGTTTGCATGAGCCCGCGATGCGCGCGCTCGAAAAGCTAACGGGCAAAAACCCGGGCCGGCAGTCGCGACTGTTTTGGAAGAACTGGGCGAAAAACCGCTTTCAAGAATAATTCGGACGAACATGAAACAGGCAAAGCTGCTCTCGATGAGTCTCGGATTGATGCTGGCGCTCATGGGCTGCGCGACCGGGGATTCGGCCGGCAATGGCAAACGCGTCGTCGACTCGGCCGAGCCGCAAGAGAAAATCTTTAAGGAGTCGTTCGACGACATTTGGCGCGCGGTTCAGCTCGCGATGGCCAATTATCCGATCAAGGTGAACAATCAAGACTCAGGCGTGCTCGAGACCGAAGCGATTCGGGGCGATTCGGCTTGGGTGACCCCCGGCCAAAGACGCCCGCCCGCGGGCGGCTTCCGCTATCGCGTCGTCATTCGCGTCGTGCGCGGGCGTACCGAGAAGAACGTCTCCGCCGGCAAAGTCACGATTTTGAAGCTGGGTGAAATTCAGCGCGACTTCTTCTCGGCGTACGAGAAGCTCCCGAGCGACGGGATGGAAGAGCTCGCGATCATGTATCGCATCGAGCGCGAGCTTGCGATCGACAAGGCCATGCGCCAGAACTGACGGCGCGGCTCCGCGCCTGACCGAGGCGGGCCGCGCGCAGCTGATATTAATTTCCGTTATTGACGTCGACTTCAGGACTGAGCTGGGTGTGAAACATGGCCGCGGCCTGCGTCTCGTCGTCGAGACAGGGGCCCAAATAATCGTGCGAGTCCTCGCCGGAGTCGTGATTCATGAGGTGCGCTTCGACCGCCGGTTGCCCGACGAGAATGTTGTGACGGGCCGACGGATTGCCCGGGGGCACGTGGCAGAGGAGAACGCAGTCTTCGTTCGCTGAATCGCACATGATCTCGGTGTGATTACCGGTGTTGTCGGTGTCGTTGGTGCCGTCGCCGTTCTCGACTTTTTCGAGCCCCCCGCTCGAAGCCGCTTGAAACTCGAATTGGCCGCCGCA
>DASUEL010000012.1:0-2365 GCA_036275095.1 Bdellovibrionales bacterium | reverse complement strand
AACGAGCTCAATCAGGAGATCGATGCGCTTCTCCCGAAAGTGAAACTTCGCAAAAAAGCGAAGCGCACGCAGTCTGAAGGTATCGTGCTCGCGAACACGAACGCGCAAGCCGCCGACGTGAACAACGAGAACACGAATATCAACGACAACAAATCATCGGCCGGCGCCGCCACGAGCACGAACGTCAACGTTCAGGTGACCGAGACGCAGGCCACGAACGTCGAAGCCACGCCGCTCACCGAGTCGCGCCTCGACCGCCTCAAGAAAAACCGCCTCGAGATGGAGCGCTCGACCGAGGAGAAAATCGTCGAGAAGCTCGAAGCCGACCGTATCGAGCGCGAGAAAAAGCGCGCGGCGAAGACCGAGTCGCTCACGTTCGAAGAGCAGCAAGCTCTGAAAGACGCCGAGAAGTCGGTCGAAATCAATCAGTACCAATCTAAAGACACGACCACCATCACGCCCATCCAGGCGCAGGATTCCGTCGTCGTCGTTCCGCAGAAGTCGCAAACGGTCGAAGTCGCTCCCGTCAAGGTCGAGAGCACGATCCAAGAAGACTTCTCGAAAGTCGAAGTCAAAAAAGAAGAGCCGGGCGTGACCCGCTGGTTCGTCGGCGGCAACGCCGGTCTTTCCGACTACTCGGCTCAAAACGTGAAGGGCGTTTACGCCGCCGGCGTCACGTTCGGTGTCGAGCTCCCGGAGCGCATCATCATCGAGGGCGGAATTCTCTTTTCGAGCTACGATGTCGTCGCGCAACCTACGGGCTATTATATCAACGGCGTACAAGACATCTACTACCGCACGATTCAGCTCGAGCAGCGTAACTACACGGTCGGCGCGAAGTACCAGTTCACGAAGACCCGCGTACGCCCCGTCGCAGGCGTCTTGGTCAGCTACACGACCCGCACGTTCGAAGACGCGCTTATCCAGCGCCCGAGCTCGCAAGGTTATGACGCCGGCCTCACGCTGGGCGCCGACATCGCGATCAGCGACAACTTCTCGCTGGGCGCCGACCTGCGCTACTTCATGAACCTCTCGAGCCGCCGCGAGCAGAGCTCGTACTCAAACGGCTGGGGCTACGGCTACACCACGGGCTATGGTCCGTACCCGGGCGTTCAGGACGGCAAGGCGGTTGACGAAATCAACTACTACGTCCTCGGTATCAACGGCGTTATCCGCTTCTAAGGCTCGACTTTAAGTCCGAGATAAACAATGGCAGGATGGAACCATGAAGTTCCTCCTGCCATTTGTGTTTTTGGCCCTTGCACACGCGGCCCAAGCCGCTCTCGTCTCGAAAGTGGTGGGCACGGTCGCCGATAAAGTCGTGACCAGCCGCGAGGTCCAGCTCAATTATATATTGGAGCGCGCCCTCAGCGGGTCGGGTTCTGGCCAGGTGCCATCCGACGTCGACTCCGAAGCGTTCCGCAAAGAAATCTCGCAGGTGCTGCTCGAATGGATGGTGTATCTCGAGGCGCAGGCCTTCGCGCTCGCCGATATCGGAAGTGAGGAGCGGCGGGTCGCCGAAGACAAGCTCACCATTCTTCTGAAGAACAACGAGTCGCTTTCAAGCACTTGGAAGAATTTGGCGCCGACGAGTGCCGAGCGCGATCAGCTCCTTCTGCGTAAACTGCGCGCGAAGAAATTCATCCGCTTCAAGACCGACTCTTCATTCGTAACCGTAACCGACCGCGAGGCGCTCAGCTACTTTCAAAAGAATCGCGTGAAATTCGGCTCGCTTCCGTTCGAAAAGTTCAAGGAGAGCATTAAGACCTTCCTCAGCCAGCAGCAGGCCGACGAGCGCCTGAAGGAGTGGTTCCGGATTCTGCAGAAGAAGTACCAAGTGCGCCACCTTGGCGCGTGAGGTGAGTGTATGATCCGCGCGCTTGAAACGGGCGATCGGCCTCGAATTCTCGAAATTTACGACCGGGCCGCCGCGAAGTCGGCCTTCTCAATCGGCGCACGCTGGCGCGAGGACGATTTCACCGATGAGCTCGCGCATGCGAAAGGCTGGGTTTGGCTCGAGGGCCAAGTGCCCGTCGGGTTTATTTTTTGCCGGTTTCAGCCGGACTCCGTGGAGGTCACGCAGCTCGCGGTTGACCCGGCGCATTGGGGGCGGAAAGTTGGACTCAGAATGCTTGAGGCCGTTCTGGCGGCTCATCCCGGTCCCGCTTGGCTCGAAGTCCATGAGCGTAACAAGCCCGCCCAGCGCGTGTATGAGGCGGCTGGCTTTAAAAAAACAGGGGAGCGCAAGCGCTACTACCGGGACGGCGGCACGGCCTGGCTGTACACCAAAACCTGAACGATTTCTTGCAATTATCCCTTCGATTTGATACCAAGAACGGGTTAGGGCCGAAGGCCCTATTTTTTT
>DASUEL010000011.1:0-4994 GCA_036275095.1 Bdellovibrionales bacterium | reverse complement strand
ACCGATTGATGTGCGCAATCGCCTCGTCGACGCCGCCGACCACCCGCACAGCAAGCGTCAAGTCACCGTATTCGGTGCGCCAATCGGCCTCGCTCGCATCCTCAACTGAAGGCGTCAGCCGCTTCGTCTCAGCACAGCCCTTCAGCCGAACCCCAAGACGCTTGGCCTCCGCCTCGAACACTTTAAGAAACGACGGCGCGACGGCCCGATCGACGAGCAACGTCTCGATCGAATTACACGCCGATGGATACTGCGTTTTCCCGTCAATCGCGAGCTTCATCGCCATCGATATATCGGCAGAGGCATGCACGTACAAATGGCACACACCATCGGCATGGCCCAACACCGGAACCTTCGTGGAGCTCATCACCATCTGCACCAGCTGGTTCCCGCCACGCGGAATCACCAGATCAAGCAAATCCGATTGCGCGAGCATCTCGGCCACATCTTGCCGTGTCTCGAGGAGCTGCGCCCAGCCAGGCGCCAGGTCGGAATCTAGCTCCCCAACGAGCTTCATGAACGCCGCATTCGAATGCGCGGCCTCCCTTCCGCCTTTCAACACGCATGCATTCCCGCTTTTGATCACGAGCGAAAGAATTTGCGGAATCACATCGGGCCTCGACTCGAAAATAATTCCGAGCACGCCGATCGGCACCGACTTACGTTCCAGCACGAGGCCGTCATCGAGCAGCGTACGGCTCAAGACGCGCCCAACCGGATCTTCGGCGGCGACGATGTCGCGGATCCCTTTCACGAGCACCGTCAGTTTTTCGTCGTCCAACTTCAACCGCTGGTACAGAGGCGACGCGCGATCGCCATTTTCGAGGTCCTTCTTGTTCGCCTCCAGGAGCATCGCCCGCTCGCGATCGATGAGGCCCGCGAATTTCTCGAGCGCGGCGTTTCTCCGTTGCACCGGCAATGCGGACATTTTGTAAAAGGCCTCACGGGTTTTCAAAAGGCGCGCGCGAACGTCGGTCATTTTTGGTACTCCTCGAATATCACCAGGTTGTCGCGGCCGATCACCGTGTCGTGCGGAGTCTCACCCAGGAGCTTCGCGATCTCGCGCGAATGCTTACCCAAGATTTTGCGCACGTCCTTGGCTCCGAAATTCACGATTCCCCGGCCAAGCTCGATCTTTCGCTCATCGACGATGCTGACGACATCCAGAGCTTTGAACTCACCCTCGGTCGCCACGACCCCGCTCGGAAGCAGGCTGGCCCGCTTCTCGACGAGCGCCTTCTTTGCGCCCTCATTGACGACGACCGCCCCGACCGCGCCCGACGAGAGCCCGATCCAGCGCTTCCGCCCCGGCAGCGCCGACTGCGGCAACACGAGCGTACCTGCACGCTCACCGCTCAAGACCCTCGCGATCGTTCCGCTCTCGAGGCCCGACGCGATCACCGTCTGCACGCCGCAAATCGCCGCGACGCGTGCGGCGTCGAGCTTAGACTGCATTCCGCCGCGCCCCAGCTTCGAGCTCGAACCGAATTTGATCGAGCTGAGCTTCTGAAAACTGTCGATCACGTCGATCCGCTCGGCATTTGGATTTTCTCGCGGGTTCTCGGCGTAAACGCCACCCACATCGGTTAAGATGATCAATAGGTCCGCACCCAGCTTGCCGGCAACGAGCGCCGACAGCTTGTCGTTGTCGCCGAAGCTCTTGATGCGTCCGTCTTCCTGCAGCTCCATGGTCGAGACCGGGTCATTCTCATTGATGATGGGCGCGACTCCCATCTTAAGCAGCGTCTCCATCGTCGACCGCAGGTTTAGATAACGCTTGCGATGGCTGAAATCATCCGCGGTTAGAAGCAACTGCGCGGTCATCCACTCATGCCGGCCAAAGACCTGCCGGTAAGCATTCATCAAGAGCCCCTGGCCCACGGCCGCACAGGCCTGCTTTTCTTGTAAGTCGACCTTACGTTCGAGACCGAGCACCCCGCGGCCGAGCCCCACCGCACCCGATGAAACGAAAATGAACTCGCGGCCCTTCTCGGCATGCGCATGGCACGCGGTCACGATCTCTTCGATTCGGGCGAGAGCGAACGTTCCGTTCTCAATCACGATTTGAGTGCCGAGTTTTACGACGATGCGCTTAGGTGCCTTCATCGCCCACCAACTCTTCAAAAATCGCGCTCATGACTTCATCTGTTTTCGAAAGATCGGGAAAATAAAAATCAGGATTCGCCTCGAGCACGGCCCGCTTGTGCACCGCCGCACCGGTGCCCACTGCGATCGTACGCACACCCAGCCGCGCGCCGCACTTCACGTCATGGACGGTATCGCCGACGATCACGATCTCTTTGCGGTGAAACTCATGGCCTTCGAGCTGCCGCGCGCGCCTCACGGCCACTTCCGGAAGCTGGTATCGGTCCCAGTGGTCGTCGGCAAAAGCACCGAAGCGAAAATGCTCCCAAAGCCCCACCGCGCCCAGCTTTGCCTTCGCGCCCTCCTCGAGGTTCCCTGTCAACAGCGCAAGCACGACATCGGCATGCTCACGCAGCCGGTCGATCAGGCGGTTCACGCCCGGAAGTACCTTCACTTCGTGCGCGCGCCGCACGACTTCGCGGCGGGCGAGCTCCAAGTAGGTTTCTTTTAGGCGGTCGATGTGACGATCGGCCTCCTCGGCCGCCAGCCCGCCCTTCACGAGCAGTTCCCGATAGATTTGGCGATCGGTTTTGCCGCCGAACGAAGTCTTGTAGAGCCGCATCTCCGGAAAATGCTTCGCGATCGAAGCGTAAAAACACTCGGCCCAAAGCCTGCCACCATGGACCAACGTGCCGTCAATATCGAAGAGAACGAGCCTGCGCCGGCCCATCACAGCCTCGCCGAGCCCGAGAGAATGATGAAATATTGCGTTTCGTCCTGTGCAGCCGCGTCTTTAAATTTGTAGAAAAACGTCCGCAAGCCGCCGCCCACCGAGAACCCGGCAACGCTGGTAATGAGACCGGCTTCAGCAAAGAGCGTATTGTAAGCCGAATCCGAGGCAAATCGATAACCCGGCCCCGCGAACCCATGCAAGTGGGCGATTCCGCCGATGTCCGTATTGAGAACTCCGCGCAGTGACGTGTCGAGGCCGTAAACGTTGCGTACACGATCGAGGCTGGCAAAAAGCGAGTTGTGCCACTCGAGCCACCGCTTGAAATAATAGCCGACGCCGAGATTGACCTCAGTGTACGTGCGGCCACCTGAGGAGCCAGACGATATTCCGATCTGCAGGTTCCACCGGCTGAAATCGTCGCTCGCGGCGCGCGGGGCGCTCTCGCGCCCGGCCTCCGCCTCTTCGATCTCGGCCTCGCCCGGCGAGAGATCGGCTCTCTGTACCCAGCCGGCCGCTCCCGATTTGAGTTTCACTTTGAAAAACTCACCCTCGCGGCCCTGTGGGCGCACGGACCGGCCTTGGCGAATGAATCCGAGAGGCTCGGAGTTCAAATCCGGCCGCGCATAAATCGTCGCTTTCTCGGCCGTGACCTCCATGACGGCTATCGATTGAGCCCCCGCGGTCTCAAAACCAAAGGTGATCAGCAGCATTGTAAATAGAGCCAGCGGCAGCGTACGCACGCCTCATTCTAGGCCTGGCTTTTTATTCCAGTCCATACCTAAGAATTGGAATTTTCGGCCAAATTGCTGCGGCTTTATTGACCTTCCGCCGCCCCCGCCCATATGGTGCGGCCCGATGAAAGCGCTCCTCGCATCCATTTTGATTCTTGCCGCCTGCGCCCCCGCCCGCGAAAAACAGGCCGTCGTGTACGACGACCGGGAATACAAGACTCAGAGTTGCGAGTTCGCCTATACCGACGGTGAGACCGAAGCAACCCGGGGAACGCCCTCCATCGTGCGACTTCCACTTTCGAAAGCTTACAACCGGACCGCATTGTTGGAGCTTGCCAACCTTTCCGGCGAGGCCAGTGAGCGCCTGGCCCGCCAGTATGGACTGACATTTCATAAGGTCTCGCGGCGTTTTCAAGATACCTGCACGTTTCTCGCCGACTGGCCCGCGGCACCGGCCGACATTCAAAGATTTTGGGAACGCGAAGTCGGCGGCGCCGGGGTGGTAGGCCTATTCTTGGAGCAAGGCAATCCCGAGCTGCCCTCCACCCGCGCGGGGCCGGTCGGAATCGTCCGCGAAGACGGCAATCGCTACATCGTGATCCACGAGTTCATGCATCATTTGTTTTTCATCGAACGCGACAAAGCCAAGCGCGAACGCCAGCATGACCTGCAGTCGCAAGCCGACCGTCTCGCGCAACAGCTTCGCATCGAAGAGATGATCGCCGACGAGCCGCTCAATGACCGAACGGTCGCGAGCCTACTCGAGCTCTTCGAGCCGTTGGTCACGCGCATCGACGCTCTCATCAAAAACAGCTTGGCCGAGGAGATCTTGATCGAATCCATCTTGACCGAAGAGCTGAATGCCGGGCGCCTCCGCTTTACTCCCGATGGCCGCGCCAACGCGCGGGAGTATATCGCAAACTCGCACCGTCGCGCCGTGCGGTTCTACACGATGCTCCTGCACAAGATCGAACAGTACGAAACGAGTTTCACGAGCGCCGCGACACGCCGGCGCCTTCAAGGGCTTCGTGAAAACATTCAGACATCGATTCGCGAGTTCGATCGTCTTTTGCCGTCGCAAGACCCGGATTGGATGAGACTGACCGCGCGTAACCCGGCTCCAAGCCTTACGAGGCCCGGCCACGAATGCGCGCACGCGGGCCAAGCGGCACGCGCGGTGGAGCGAGCGCTCGGCGCCCTCAACCCTCTTTGAGGGCCTTCACGAGGCCTTCGCAGGTGGCCTTGGCGTCGCCGAAGACCAATGAACAGTTGTCGTAATAGAAGAGCGCGTTGTCGACACCGGCATAACCCGCGCGCATCGACCGCTTCGAGACGAAAATCTGCTTCGCCTTGTACACGTCCAGGATCGGCATGCCATAGAGCGGACTCGACTTGTCGGTCTTCGCCGCGGGATTGATGATATCGTTGGCACCCACCACGAAGAC
>DASUEL010000010.1:0-3800 GCA_036275095.1 Bdellovibrionales bacterium | reverse complement strand
ATCGGACGCAACACGCTCACGAACAACGGAGAAAACGCGATCGACTTGAAAGCGACCGATCACATCGTGATCTCCGAAAACACGATGAGCGGCTATAAACCCACGGCTTACCGCGCGGGTGCCGTCTCTGGTTCTGACGGGTCGGCCGCCGTCATCAACGACGACGGAAAAGGGCCGCTTCAAAGCTGGTGGATCAACAATTTCATTCACTCGTCTCGAGTCGGCATTCGCAACCAAGCCGCGGGCGGCGTGCATGCACTCGTCGGAAACGTATTCATGAACATCAAAAAGACGGCGCTCGAAGCGGAGCCCGCGACCACGGGCTCCGCCGCAGGTGTCGGTTACTGGCAGAGCGCCGGCGCCGCCAGCGTTTATCTCGGAAACAACACGTTCTTCGACGTCAATGGCGGCATTTACCTTCACAATGCGGCGACCGCGCTCGTACTCAACAACCTCGTCAGCCATCTCGCGGATCATACGCGCGGCTGGCCGGTGAACATCAACAATGCGGCATCGATCCAGGTGGGCTCGAATCTTTATTATGATCCGCAAGGCGCGGTCCGGCGCGATACGAACGCGCTGAGCCTCACCGATTTGGTCGGCCTCGACCCGCTCTTTGTGAACGCGGCGGCGTATGACATCAGGCTCTCGCCCGTGTCGCCTGCACTCGACCGCGCCAATAACGCCTACGCCGAAGCGATCGCGAATCATTATGTCACACTGTACGGCGCCGGCATTCGCACCGACATCCTCGGCAAGCCACGTCCCAACGGAACCAGTTGGGATATCGGCGCGCTCGAGCATTAGAAGTTCACGGCATGGCTCCGGCTGGGGGAGCCATCAAAATCAAATTCCACGTTTGAACATACTCCTTTCATAACCGCGCCACGCTTAGGCTCTATCGTGTCGCAAAAAGGAGTCATTATGGCGCACACGAGCCGAATTCCGAGGGAGCGTCACGAAACGCATCACCAAAAGATGGTCCACCACGAAGGGCGAGCGGGGCACGGCTACAAAAAGCTCCCGCTCATGCTGGCGCTTCACTTCGTAATCATGTTCGCGGTGATGTACACGATGGTTTGGAGCTGGTCCGATGTCTTCCTCAACCTCAATCAAACATATATGACTCTGATGATGGTCGCGCCCATGGGGGCCGTAATGCTCTGGCTCATGCGCTCGATGTATCCTGACCGCGCCAAGAATATATTTATCTACGCGCTCTCGGGCCTGGTTTTCGCGCTCTCACTGCTATTCATGCGTCAGCAGGTCGCAGTCGGTGACCGCCAGTTTTTGCGCTCGATGATTCCCCATCATTCAGGCGCGATTTTGATGTGCAGCCGCGCGAGCTTGAGCGACCCGGAGCTTTCCGAGCTTTGCCAGAAGATCGTTGCCTCCCAGACTGAAGAGATTGCGCAGATGAAACGCATCCTGGAGCGGATGAACGAATGACCTGACTCAGGCCGCCGGAGGACGATCGTGATGCGGCGTCGTTTCGCGGGATTCATAGCGCTTCCCGTCTCGCGGTAGCACGATCGAAAACGTGGTTCCCTGCCCGATGCTGCTCGTGACCCGCACCCGCCCGCCGTGGGCTTCGACGATTCCTCGAACGATGTAGAGTCCAAGGCCCGCGCCGCCCTTGCGCGAACGGCTCGGCTGCCAGTACCGGTCGAAAATACGCTCGAGATCGGCGGCGGGTATGCCCGGGCCCGTGTCCGTCACTTCAAAGACGGCCTCGGTACCCGAAACATTGATGGTGACTTTGATGGCACCGCCTGCCGGCGTGAACTTGAGGGCGTTCGAGATGAGATTCGATAACGCTTGAAGGAGCCGGCTCCGGTCGGCGAAAAAGCTCGCGGTCAAAGCCGGCCCGATCGAAAGCTCGACACCACGCTCGCGCGCGGCCGCCGAGAATGTCGCCTCGAGATCCTTCACGATGTCTCCACAGGAGCAAGGCTGTTTCTCGATGTGAAAGGTGCCTGACTCCATCTTGCCGGCGTCAAGCAGACTCTGCGCGAGCTCGATCATTTGAAATGACGATCGTTCGATTTGATCGGCGATGTATTGAATCATTTCACGGTCCGCCGGCAAAGCCTTGAGCGTTTGCGCGGCCAGCCGAACCGAGGTCAGCGGATTTTTGAGATCATGAGACACGATCGAAAGGATATCTTCGCGCGCCCGCACCGCGGCTTTCGTTTTCTCGAACAACATCGCGTTTTCGATGGCCATGCTCACTCGCATTGTGAGCTCTTCAAAAATATGGCGATTGGCCTCGGTGAGATACCGGCCCGAAAATCCGGTCGCAAACGTCATCGCGCCGAGCGTGCCGCTGCGGCCTTTCATCGGGCATATGACGTACGAACGGAGCTCGAGTGCCATCAGGGCCTCGCGAACTTCCTCATTTGGGATCGCCCGCTTGATTTCATCCAACGACATCGAAGTCAGCAGAAAACTCGTACCCGACTTCATCGAACGGAATACGCCGGGGGCGCCAGTGGCGCGGGTCACGACGTGCTCCGTGAGCGCTTTGTCCAGAATGGGCTTACGTTTCGGGTCGGCGATGAATGAGCGCCGCAGGTGCAGATCGCCGCGCTCGTCGAGCAAATGTACGAGGCACCAGTCGGCCAGCTCCGGCACCGCGATGTGGCTGACGGCATCCAGAGTTTCATCCAGGTCGATCGACTGCGAAAGCTGGCGCGAGACCAAGCTCATGAACGTCTTTTGCGACTCGACTTCCTTTCGGGCCGAAATGTCGCGCACGATCGCCGTCACGTTTTGAGCGGAGTCAAACTCGATCGGGCTCAGGGTGATTTCAGCGAGAAACTCGGAGCCATCACGCCGACGCGCGAAAAGCTCTTGGCCCTGCCCCATCTCTCTCGCGGCCGGGGCCGACCAATAGGCGTTACGATGCCCGAGATGCACCCTGCGAAAACGCTCGGGAACCAAAGTCTCGATGGGCCGGCCGATCAGCTCGGAGGCGTCGTATCCGAAGAGATCGCTCGCGCGCCGGTTCATGAAACGTATTATTCCGGAGGCGTCGATAATTAAGATCGAGTCATGGGCGCCTTCGAAGAGACCGCGATAGCGGGCCTCCGCCGCGCCTAAGCGCTGAAGAATACCGGCCCGCTCGGCTTCCATCCCCGCCAGCTCGCCAACGGCGAGAAATGCCGACAACAAGAACGAGCCAACTATGAGAATGCTCACGAGGGCCGTCGCGATGGCCATGACCCGGCTGGGAACGTAGGGGTTCAATGCGGCCGCCAGGCTGAACAGCACCGGGACCAGCAGTGCGGCCGGAACCAGCCGCCGCGCAACAGTGCCCGCCGGTGTCCGCGAAACCAAATGCCTGAAAAATCCTTCTTCGGGACGTGCCGCGATGACGGCCACGTTCAGAAGGATCAAGGCAATGGCGGTATTGACGGCCATACCCGACAGAACTACATTTTCTTGGGACTGGCCGCTTGGCGTGTACATGAATGCTTCTTCGGTCAGGGCCAGCATCGGGACGACCAATCCCACCAGCGCGATGATCTGCCCGCGGCCCGGGTGCCGGCGCAGAGACCCTAAAGCGATCGCCAATAGGCAGAACGAAAGGCCGGTCGTCACGTGAGGATACGGGTCTTGTTCTGCCTCGAATAGGCTTCCCCGAGCTAAGAAAAAATTTGCGAGAGCGTGGTTTATCGCGAGTGGGTGTGACGGAGCCAAGCTCTCCAAGACAGCTGCGAGCCCAAGAATCAACAATACGGCGCTGACAGCAAACATGCCCAAGCTTGAATAACGCGATCGATCGGGTCTGAAAGCCA
>DASUEL010000009.1:0-2471 GCA_036275095.1 Bdellovibrionales bacterium | reverse complement strand
GCGAAACGTCCAGAAGGGACGGTCACTAGAGTACGAAGCCACGGCCGAGCACCCGCTGAAAGGCGGGGGGCGCATCGAGCTGATTCCGCAAGGGCCGTCGAAAACGCTGGTGAGCTGGAAGGGCGAGTACAGGTACAGGGGCTTTTCGGTTGCGGCGGCATTTTTCAAATATTACTTTGAGAAGAGGTTCTTCTCCCGGCTCAAGGAAGGTTTCGACAAGATGGCTCAGCGTCCAGTGGCTGCCCCGGGAGCGGCTCACGCGCGGCGCTGACCCTAAGGAGGGGACATGCGCGCCCGAACACGCAGCCTTTGGTTCGCCACAATTACAGCCGCCTTCATCGCCGCCGGCTGTTCGACCACGCAGCAGGTCCGCTTGCCCGATCACGCGGTCGTTACGCTTCAGCCGGGTGATGCCAGTGTCGGTACGTATGTGGCGAAACCCCGCGGCTTTTCCACCTCGAGCTATTGGATCGAGGGACCGCAAGGCCTGATCGTCGTCGATACGCAGTTCTTGCTCTCCTCCGCCGAGGAGCTCATAAATTGGGCCGAGTTTTCGACGGGTAAGAGGGTCGTGGCGGGGCTGGTGCTTCACCCGAACCCTGACAAGTTCAACGGCGTCGAGGTGTTCAAGAAGCGCGGGATTCCCGTATACACCTCCGAGCAGGTTCGCATGCTGATTCCGACGGTACATGAAGATCGGCACCACTGGTTCTACGAGCGCTTCAAACCCGATTACCCGAATTCGGTACCGCTGCCCGAAAGCTTCGGCAATAAGACACAAACGCTCTCTTACGGCGGCGTCGAGCTCAAGGCGCACGTACTGGGCGCCGGCTGCAGCGAGGCCCACGTCGTTGTCGAACACCGAAAACACGTTTTCGTCGGCGATCTGGTCGCGAGCCTTCATCATAGTTGGCTGGAGATAGGTAAAATCGACGAGTGGCTGAAGCGCCTCGATTACATTCAAAAACTCGAGCCGGAATACGTTCACCCGGGACGCGGTCCTTCAGGCGGCCCGGAGCTCCTGACCCGGCAGATCGCGTACCTCAAAAAAGTGAAAGAACTGATTTTAAAGGAGCGCCCGCGCGGCGAGCCCAATGAAGCGGCCATCGCGCGCGTGCAAAGAAAGCTCGAGGAGCTTTACACGAGCTACGGCCACGAATACTTCCTCGAAATCGGTTTACCCGCGGTGTGGGCCGCGTATGCGAAGTAGGCTTATTTGATCGCG
Organism: Bdellovibrionales bacterium; assembly: GCA_036275095.1. Taxonomy (GTDB): domain Bacteria; phylum Bdellovibrionota; class Bdellovibrionia; order Bdellovibrionales; family DASUEL01; genus DASUEL01. The sequence continues at coordinate 1,246 of DASUEL010000009.1, read as the reverse complement.
GCGTAAACGCGGTGAACGTCGTCAAACTCGTTGATGTCGTTCAAGAACTCACTGACCTCTTTGCGCTGCTCGGGCGAAAGTTCGGGATAAGATTTCGCGAGATAGCTGAGCTCGGAACTGGTGATCGTCCAGCCGGCTTTGGTCAGGAACTTGTTCACTGAATCGAGATCGGTCGGATCGCAGATGAACAATGCGCCGATGTGACCTTCGGGAATGTCGCCTTTTTCGAGCGCTTCGACGTTTTGAGCGCCGGCCTCAATCGCAACGGCTTCGATATCTTGGTTTTTGTCGGCGTGGGTCGCCTCGACCGTTCCGACCCGGTCGAACATCCAGCCGACGCTTCCCACGGCGCCGAGCGTGCCCTTATTGAACAGCATGCGGACTTCGGAGGCTGTCCTGTTTTTGTTGTCGGTTAGGCATTCGACGATGACGGGCACCTTGTGTGGCGCAAAACCTTCGTAGGTGACCGATTCGTACGTCACGCCCTCGCCGTCGAGGCCAGCGCCTTTGCGGATCGCGCGCTCGATGGTATCGCGGTTAACCGAGGCCTTGCGGGCGGCGGCAACGGCCGCGCGGAGGCGGGGGTTGTTCTCGGGATTCGGATCGCCCAACTTCGCGGCAACCTGGATCTCTTTCGTGAGTTTATGTACGACCGCGCCCTTGCTGGCCGCTTTTTCGCTCTTGCCCGCGTGTTTCCACTGAGCACCCATGTTGATTCCTCCGTTTAAGCTAGACTTAAATCAATAGCACCGGCCCGGACCCTTGGTCCAGCATTCTTCATTAAATTCAGACAGATGCCGAATAAACGATGGGTCCGAAACGAGGGCCATGGGAGAAGACGTGTTTAAATGGCTGAAAAAGAAGCCGGCCGCCGTGAAGGAAGAGAAAATTCCTTACGGCCTGCATGTCGAGCGCCGTCAGCATGCGCGAATCAGGTATCCGCGCTCGGGCGCCATGGCCGAGCTCCCGTTCATTTCGTTTCGCGGCTCGCAGCTCGAGCCACTCAACCTCAGCATGGGTGGCTTCTTGATGAGTCATGCGACGTTGAACGATCTGAAGGCCGGCGAGGTTTATGAGCTGACGTTCAAATGGATGGGCTCGGATCGGGAGATCCTGCAGAAGTCGCGCTTGGTCCGTGTCACTCAAATCGGCTGCCACTTCAAGTTCGAGGATCTGAATCCCCAACTACTCGTGAATCTCTCGCTCGCGCTCAAACCGGGTGTGCGGGCGCAAAAAACGAACCAGG
>DASUEL010000008.1:0-3975 GCA_036275095.1 Bdellovibrionales bacterium | reverse complement strand
TGACTGTGAAATCGCTGGCGCTCGCGAAAGGCTTGCCGTTCGTGGGCGTAAACCATCTCGAGGGCCATCTGCTCGCGCCGTTTTTGCGCGACAAAGATTACGCTCCGCCCGCCGACTTTACGTATCCGTTCGTGGCTCTTGCCGTGAGCGGCGGGCACTCGAGCCTGTATCGGGTCAAGGCCTTCGGCGATTATGAAGTGCTCGGCCGCACGGTCGACGATGCCGCCGGTGAAGCGTTCGACAAATTCGCGAAGATGGTGGGATTGGGTTTTCCGGGTGGCGTGAAAGTCGACAAGCTGGGCGCGACCGGCGATACCACTCGATACGAGTTTCCGCGCGCGATGATACACGAAGACACGCTCAACATGAGCTTCTCGGGCCTCAAAACGGCCGCGCAAAATAAAGTGCAGGAGATCGGTTTCGAAAACGTCGAGAAAAACCTGAACGATCTCTGCGCGTCTTACCAAGAAGCGATCGTCGATGTACTGCTGCTGAAGCTCGAGCGCGCCGTGCAGAAAACCGGCCTCAAGAAGGTCGTCATCACCGGAGGCGTCAGCGCGAATTCGCGCCTGCGCGCCAAAGGGCAGGAGTGGGCGTCGCGCGCCGGCATTCAGCTGGTGATTCCGCCGCTGCGCTATTGCACCGACAACGCGGCGATGATCGGCTATGCCGGCATTCAGCGCTTGAATCTAGGCGAGCGCGCCGATTTCGAGCTGGGCGTTTCGCCCGAAATGACCCTTTGATGGCTTACCAGCTCAAAGACGTTCAGGAGAAGCTGCGCGAACTTGGCGTTTCGCCGAAGAAATCGCTCGGGCAGAACTTTCTCATCAATCCCGATGCCATCGACAGAATCATCGGTGTCGTGAAGCGTTCCCAGTGCGACTCGATCGTCGAAGTTGGTCCCGGGCTCGGCGCGTTGACCGAGCCGCTGCTTGAGCTAGGCCGGCCTCTGACCGTCGTGGAGCTCGATCGTGAGTTCGCGCGCATCTGGCGCGAACGCGCCGTTCACGTGATTGAAGACGACGCGCTTCGAATCGAGTGGGCATCGATTCCCGGCGACAACAAGATACTCGTCAGCAATCTTCCGTATCAAATTTCGTCCAGCCTGGTGATCGACCGAAGCGTGGAGCCGGCGGGGGTTCGCACGATGGTGCTGATGTTTCAAAAAGAAGTGGCGCAAAGGATGATGGCAAAGCCTAACACCGACGCGTACAGCCTGGTGTCAGTCATCGCCCAGAATGCCTGGAGGGTCGAGCGGGTACTCGAGATCAGCTCCAAAGACTTTTATCCGCCACCCCAGGTGGCAAGCCAGGTGCTGCGTTTCGAGCTCCTCGGTCAAGGATTGCCCCAAGGCTTTCTCAACTTCGTTAAACTCGCGTTCGCGCATCGCCGCAAGCTCCTGATTCGCAACATCTCAGGGCTTGCAGATTCAGCGGTTTTAGACCATGTTTGGCACAGCTTAAAACTGGATCCGAAGGCACGCCCCGAAGACCTGAGCCCGAAAACTTTCTGGGACGCCTACGGCCTGATTCAGCAGGGACGGTCGCCTTGAATATACGAGTCATGAACAATCATCCAACATATACGATTTTGGCCGCGGCCTTCACGATCGCCATCACGTGCGCGGCGACTCTCGCCCGCGCCGACATGGATCATATGTTCGGCTATGGCTCGACGACCGCGGCGCTTGCCGGCTCCAACCGCGCTCGTTCGTACGACGCGTTTGCAATTCTTCAAAACCCGGCGCTCATGAGCCAAAAGCCGGAGGGCGAGTTCACGAGCGGCTTTCTCGGCGCGGTCGATTACTTTCAAGATCTCGAGAACGTGGTGATCGACAATCCGTTCATCGGCGGCTCGTCGGTGCGCTACGGAAGCGTCGATACCGACGTACCCGACGTCTTCAATTTCATGCTGGGCTCACTTTGGACTTTGCGCGATAGCCATCCCGAAGAGGCTTGGCGCTTCGGCATGACCCTCAACGTTCCGGCCGATAAGGTCATGGAGCCGCAGACAAAAGATATTTATCAACCGCAGTACGCGATGTATCTCGCGAACACGCATCGTCTCGGCCTGAACTTCGCGCTCTCGCGCAAGTTCGGCGAGAAATGGTCAGTCGGCGCCGGTGTCGCCTATTACCTCATGACAGGCGCAACCGTCGTGGCTCGGCTCCCGGCTGACGGCACGCCTTCGAAGACATCGACGGCGAATCTTCGAATGATCGTGAAACCGGCGCTCGCGCCGCTTCTTGGCGTCGCGTTCATGCCGACAGAGAACGAAACTTGGACTTTGAATTACAAAGGCGTGAAAGACGCACGGGTCGCGACCAAGTTCGACTCGACGATCGAGGCACTGGGCTCCGCGCCGTTCATCTTCAACGCCAACGGCTCGATCTTTTACGATCCCGAAACGTTCAGCCTGGGCTACGCGAACGTACGCGGCCCGTGGGAGTACACGTTTGCTCTCGATTACGAGCGCTGGTCGATGTTCGAGGGCGCCGTCGTAAAATTCGAGTTCGAAACGTTCACTGGCACGTTCAGGCAATATCCGTTTGATACCTGGTACAAAGACATTTGGGTGCCGCGCGTGGGGCTCTCCTATTACATGAACCCCGGTTATTGGCGCGTGGGCTACGCCTACAAGCCGTCGCCGACACCCGAGCTGCGGCGTGAAACGAACTTTCTGGATTCGGACCGTCACATTCTTGGCTTGGGTTACGACTGGGAAGGCGGCCTGCTCGGTCTCGTGGATAAGCCCGTCCGCTGGAGCACGCACCTTCAGGGGCACTACTTGAACCCGAAAGACGTCGTCAAAGAGAACTCCACGGACATCGGCGCGCCCGGCTACACCGTGAAGGGTTTCGTGATCTCTTACGGGATCAACCTGACGATCCATTTATGAAGAACTCGCTTAAGAACTACTTCATCACAGGCTTGATCATCATCGTTCCGATCGCGGTGACGTTCTGGATCACATACTCGCTGCTTTTGTGGCTCGACGAAATCTATTTCTTCGAGAAGTGGTTGGGCGTTTCCGTTCCGGGGCTGGGTTTGCTCATCACACTCGCGGCCATTCTGCTCACGGGTTTTCTCGGCAAGAACGTGCTCGGCAACTGGATGGTCGATCAGGTCGCGCTGATCGTTGATCGCATACCGGTCGTCGGCGCCATTTACGGAAGCCTTCGCCAGGTGATGAACTCGCTCGTCAACCAAAAGGGCGACCGGCTCGGCCGCGCCGTGATGGTCGAGTTCCCGCGCGAAGGGAGCTGGTCGATCGGTTTCATGACGGCGAAAGAGACGCCTCCGCCCTTGCGCAAGCACTTTCAAGAGAAAATGGTTTGCGTATTCGTCCCGACGACGCCGAACCCGACTTCCGGCTTTTTCTTTTTGGTGCCTGAAAAGAACGTGCGCTTTCTCGATATTCCGACGGACGAGGCCTTCAAGATCGTCGTGTCGCTCGGCCTGGCTTCGCGTGACCGGGGCGGCGTTGTTCCGCCGATAGCGGGAGGCTGAGCGTGTCGATCAAGATCGTCACAGAAAACCGCAAAGCCCGCTTCGACTATACGATCATCGAAAAATTCGAAGCCGGAATGGCGCTCATGGGAAGCGAAGTCAAATCGATGCGTGAAGGCCACGTTCAGCTCAAAGACTCTTATGTGGTCTTCACGCGCGGCGAGATGTATTTGCAAAACGCGCACATCAGCGAGTACAAGCCGAGCAGCTACAACAATCACGCACCCGAGCGCAAACGTAAACTGCTCATGAAGCGCCACGAGATCGACAAGCTGGAGGCGGCGGTCGTCGAAAAAGGCCTTACCATCGTGCCGCTGAAGATCTACTTCTCAAAAGGCATCGCGAAGGTCGAAATCGCGCTCGTCAAAGGCAAGAAGGTTCACGACAAGCGCGACAGTATCAAAGATCGCGACGTCAAACGCGAGCTCAGCCGGGCGTCGCGGCGATAGCGCTCATTCGATCGCCA
>DASUEL010000007.1:0-3568 GCA_036275095.1 Bdellovibrionales bacterium | reverse complement strand
TTCGCGAGCACCAAGTCCTCGCGTGTCTCGAACTCTTTGTCGGTCAAGAAAGCCTTCGAACAAAACACGGAGCTCGAGCTGTTTTCCGACCACTTTCATGATGAGCTCCAAGCAACGTACGTCCAAAGCGACCGGTTCATCGCAGACGAGCTCGAGACGGGCGCCGTCATGAGCATTCCGTTTCAGTCGACGTGGCTGATCAAACCCGGCGCTCGCTATGTGTGGGCCTATAAGACGCTGATTCCGGCAATTGGGTTGTTTGAGCACGCAGGCGGCCTGAGCCGCTGGCTGACTTATTCGCACGGTCTTCGAGCGCCAGATCTCGCCCAAAAACACGCGAACACGTCGTTTTTCGTCGGAAATCCGGAGCTGAAACCCGAAGTCTCCGAGCAAGTAGAGCTGGGCTTTAACCAGAAAAACGTTCCCGACCGCGCCCGTCCATGGGAGTCCAGCTTCTACGGAGTCTCGGTCTTCACGACTCAATACAAAGATTTCATCTCGTATCAGGCCGCAACCACTCCGAACACGTACGTAAATACCGGCCGCGCCGAAACCAAAGGCGTCGAAGGCCGCGGCGGATTTATGAAAGATAATTGGGGTCTGCGCGGCGAGATATCTTACTTGCAGAGCGAAGACCAAAACAAACAGCCTTTGCCGCTCGCCCCTGAAATCCAAACTCTCCTGAACGCGCACTTCGGGTGGGCCTTCTTGATCTTCGAGGCCGAACACACGCTGTGGACCCGCTATTTCGAAAACGGGCAGGAGCGCGCCGGGTGGAACACACTCGACCTGCACGCGAGAACTACCGCTTTAGACGAATGGATTTTCAAAGTTTCACTCTTTAACATTGCCGATGCTCACCGCGAAATCGTGCGCGGTTACCCGGAGCCGGGACGCCGTCTCTGGTTTTCGGCGCAACGGAGCTTTTAAGCATGCCACGCGCGCTGGCACTCTCATTACTGGTGCTGACCAGCACCGCCTCCGGCGCTGCCGACCCGAGGCTCGTGACGCTGAATCCGGCCGTAACCGAGATCGTATTTGCCCTTGGCCACGGAAACAAAATCGTTGGAACGGTAAATGAGTCCGACGAGCCATCCGAGGCGAAAGCCCTCACCCGCGTCGGAAGCTACGGCCGGCCCAACCTAGAAAAGATCATTCAACTCAAGCCGACGGCCGTGATTACGTTTCGCGAAGGGATCGATCAAGTGAGCGGAACCCTCAAGCGCGCGGGGATCAAGCTCTTAGTAATCGAGGGTAAGACTCTGAGTGATTTTTCAAAAATCGTTACAACGGTGGGCGAGGAGCTCGCCGCTCAAGACCGCGCGCGGACGCTGATTGAAGCGTGGGATAAAGAGTGGGCCGCGCTTGAAAAGCACCCCCAAAACCCCAGCTTGGTTCTTCAGCTCGAGCGCACGCCGCTGATTATCGCGGGCGGCGGCACGTTTCTTTCGGAAATCGTGTCGCGCTGCGGGTTCAAGAACGCATTCGCGCACTTGAACGGCTACCCGACGCTTTCTCGTGAAGCGATCTACAAAAAACGCATCGACCTACTCGTCGTCTTGATGGAGAAACTTTCCGATTCAGACAAAGAGGGCATCCGTAAGTCTTGGAAGGCGTCTCCCCTCTCAAAAGATACGCCCGTGTTGTTTTACGACCCGCACAGACTGTCGCGTTTGGCTCCAGCGCTGCCGGGCGAGGCAAAACGTCTCTGCAAGGCATTGCGAGAGAAGACATGAAAACCGCCTTCTCACTCACCCTGCTCGCAGCTCTCGCGCTCATAGCTGCATCATTATCAGTCGGCGGTAGCAACGTCGGCATGACGGAGCTTGGCGCTTGGATCACCGGCCAAAGCCTTGATGAGGCCGCGCTATACATTTTAACGGACGTCAGGCTTCCGAGAACCATGGCCTGCCTTGTCGTCGGATGCGGCCTCGGTCTGAGCGGCGCACTTCTGCAAACGCTTCTGAAAAACCCGCTCGCGGAGCCGTATACGCTCGGGCTCTCCGGCGGGGCCACGCTCGGCGCCGTTCTGGCAATTTTGCTCCGCCTTCAGCCCGCGTGGCTGCTGATTCCTTTCAGCGCAGTCGGCGGCTGCCTTCTCGTGACGTTTTTCATTCTCAAGATCGCCTGGAGAAACACATTTTACAGCCAGCGCACGCTCATCCTTTGCGGCGTAATGACGTCGTTGTTTTGCGGCTCGCTCGTCGTTTTGCTGATGACCTTGTTTGACCCTTATCAAATTCAGTCATCGTTTTTCTGGATGCTCGGTCAAATGGGAAGCGATCGCGACCGGTGGTGGCCGCTGCTCCTCGCGCTCTTAATCGGTTCAACAATTTGGTGCCTGCGCAGCTCTGCTGATCTCGATCGCCTTTTGCTCGGCGAAGACATCGCGGCAAGCCTTGGAACGAAACTGGCTCCGCTTCGAATTTCGCTAATCGTAATTGTGGCGCTTCTTTGCGCGATGAGCGTATCGATCTCGGGCTTGATCGGTTTCGTAGGCCTGCTCGCGCCGCATTTGGCACTTCTACTTGGCCCCCGCCAGCACCGCTGGCACCTTCCGTTCAGCGCTCTCATGGGCGGGTCGTTTCTCTTAGCCGCCGATATCCTGGCTCGGGCGATCGGAGGCGAGCGCGAAATACCGGCCGGGGGAATCGTCGCGCTCTTTGGCGCCCCGATTTTGGTAGTCTTGATGTTGAGGTGGGAACGCCATGCTCGAGCTTGAAGAACTCATCTGCGGCTTCGGCGCAAAAGCCATCACCGCGAAAATCACACAGTCGGTACGGCCGGGTGAAATCATCTTCGTCATCGGGAGCAACGGCGCCGGCAAGACGACCCTGCTGAAAACTTTGGCGGGCTTGCAGCCGCCCGTCTCGGGCTCGGTTCTCGTGAACGGATCGGAACCCGCCGTGCTCGGCAATCCGGCCGAGCGCCCGCTTTATCTCCCCGCGCAGCTCAACATCAGCGATACACTCACCGGCCTCGACATCGAGGAGATCTACTCTCCAAAGACCGACCGGTGGGCCACGCCTCGCTGGAGCCCGCCGCGAAATCGCCCGTTTTCGACGTACTCATCAGGCGAACAGCGCCAGGTCATCTTGCGGGCGACACTCATGCACGCATCGACGCTCCTGTTGCTCGACGAACCGTTCAACTTTCTCGACTGGAGCCACTCGCTCGAGCTGCTCGGCACGCTCGCCAGCCACGCGCGCGGCGGCCGCACCTTCATCGTCGCGACTCATCATCTCGACTGGGTCCTTCGGGTTCCTCAGTCGAAAACGTGGGCGTTAATTGACACTTCTGAAAATATTACCGGAAGGTTTCTCGCCGGTGACTCGAAAGACGTGCTCACCTCAGCCGCGTTCCAGAAGGCTTTTGGAGTGCGCATTCAAATACTTAAGAGCCCTCTCGATAACGGCCATTTGCTCGCGGTTTCGACCGACACCTAGGGCGAGTTTCTTGCACAAGTTTCGCTTATGATGGAATCAAACAAAGCCACGAAAACCAAAGCCCTGATCTTCTCAATTTTCGTACACAGCACGATGTTGCTTGCGATCGGCATGGCCGGCTT
>DASUEL010000006.1:0-4107 GCA_036275095.1 Bdellovibrionales bacterium | reverse complement strand
TCAGCAGGGTCAGCAACGTGGACGTGATTAAACCGCCAATCACTACCGTCGCCAGAGGCCGCTGCACCTCTGCCCCGGCACTCGTCGCGATCGCCATCGGGACGAAGCCTAGGCTCGCCACAAGCGCGGTCATCAGGACCGGGCGAAGGCGCGTCATTGCTCCTTCCCTGACGGCGTCTAGGACCGATTTGCCCTCTTCGCGCAGATGGTTGATGAAACTGACCATCACGACGCCGTTGAGAACCGCGACGCCGAACAGTGCGATGAACCCGACCCCCGCAGAGATCGAAAACGGCATCCCCCGCAGCGCTAAGGCCACGATCCCGCCCACGATCGCGAACGGGATCCCCGTGTAGATCAGCAGCGCCTGCTTGATCGAGTTGAATGTCGTGTACAAGAGTACGAAGATCAGGAACAACGCTATCGGCACGACTATCAGGAGTCTTTGTGAGGCCCGCTGCAGGTTCTCGAACGTGCCTCCCCATTTCAGGTAATAGCCCGGCGGTAGCTGCACCTCGTTTTCGATCTTCGCCTGAGCCTCCTCGACGAAGGACCCGATATCGCGGCCTCGAACGTTCAGTTCGACGCCGATGCGCCGGCGCGTGTCCTCGCGCGAGATCTGAGCCGGCCCTTCGATGAGCTTCACCTCGGCTACCTGCGACAGCGGTACCCGTGCGCCGTTCGTGGACGAGAGCAAAAGATTCTTGATCGTATCGATGTCCCGGCCGGACTCTTCGTTCAAACGAACCACGAGATCGAACCGCTGTTCGCCCTCGAACACCTGCCCTGCCTCCTTGCCCGCGACGACGGATTCCACCAGGTCGTTCACGTCCTCAACGTTCAACCCGTATCGAGCGATCGCTGCACGGTCGGGCTTGATTTGAAGTTGCGGCAGCCCGCTGGTGGCTTCAAGTTTTACGTCCTCGGCCCCTTTCACGCCGCCCACGGATTTGGCGATCTTTTCGCCGGTTTCGCGCAGTACGTCGAGGTCGTCTCCGTACAGCTTGATCGCGACGTCCGACCGCACCCCGGAGATCAGTTCCGCGACGCGCAACTCGATCGGCTGGGAAAAGCTGAATACGCCGCCGGGAACCTCGTGTTCGAGCTTCTCCGACATCTTCTCGATCAACTCCTCGCGGCTGTGCGTCGTGGTCCATTCGTCCCGGGGCTTGAGGGCGACGAACACGTCGCTGATTTCGACCCCCATCGGGTCCGTGGCGACCTCCGCGCGGCCCGTCTTGGAGATGACGGTTCGGACCTCAGGGAACGATTTCAAAACTACTTCTGCTTTGGTCGCGATCGCTACAGATTCCCGCAGCGAGACGCTCGGCAGCCGCCCGATCTGGACGGCCAGGTCCCCTTCGTCTAGACGGGGGATGAATTCGGAGCCCAGGAACGGAAATGATGCAGCGCTTATAAGAACGAGCGCGGCGGCGATCGCCAGAGCCTGGGAACGGTAAGTCATAACGAAAGCGAGAGCGGGGTGATAAACGCTCTTCGCCCATCGGATTATGAAGCTCTCTTTTTCCGACACCTTCCCTTTCAGAATGAACGTGAGCATCGCTGGCACGTAGGTCAGGGACAGCAGGAGCGATCCGGCGAGAGCGAAGACGACTGTTAAGGCCATCGGAACGAACATCTTGCCCTCGATCCCGCGAAGGCTAAGAATCGGAAGGTAGACGATCGCGATGATCGCCACGGCGAACACGACCGGTCGTGCCACCTCGAGGCATGATTCCAGAATCGTTCGTTCCGGGGGCTCCCGTAAGTTTTTGTGTTGGGCCTCGGCGCGGCGGCGGACCGCATTCTCCACCATAACCACGGCCCCGTCCACGATGAGCCCAAAATCCAACGCCCCGAGACTCATCAGATTCCCCGAAACGTTGAAGACTCTCATCAGGATCGCCGCGAAGAGCATTGACAGCGGGATGATGGTCGCGACGAGAAGAGCCCCCCGCCAGTTTCCGAGGAGCAAAAGCAGCACGACGATAACAAGAATCGCCCCCTCTATCAGATTTTTCTCGACCGTGTAAATTGCGCGGTCGATCAGCTCCGTCCGATCGTAAAAAGGTATAAGTTCTACCCCTTCCGGAAGCGATTTTCTGACCACTTCAACGCGCTCTTTGACCGCCTGCACGACCGTGCGGGAGTTCTCGCCCTTGAGCATCATGACTATCCCAGCGACTATCTCTCCCTCACCATCCGCGGTGACGGCACCTTGCCGGACCGTAGCTCCCTCCACTACTTCGGCTATATCACGGATATAGACCGGCACGCCTTCGGCGGCGGTTTTCACCACTATATTCGCCACGTCCTCTGGATTCTCGATCAACCCCAGACCGCGAAGTAGGTATTGTTCCGAACCCTTCTCGATATACGCCCCGCCGACATTGGCGTTGTTAGCCGCAACGGCTTCGTACACGTCCCGGAGACTTAGGTTGTAAGACTGCAGCTTGTCGGGATCGATCCGCACCTGGTACTGCTTTTCATAACCGCCGAAACTGTTGATCTCGGTAGCGCCGGGAACGCCCAAGAGCTGCCGCCGAACGTTCCAGTCCTGGATCGTCCGCAGTGCTGTCGCGTCGTAGTTGCTGCCGTCTTTGGCACGCAGCTCGTACTGATAGATCTCGCCGAGACCGGTGGAAATCGGCCCCATCTCCGGCGAACCGATGTTTTCGGGGATCTGCTCGCGCGCTTGAGCGAGTCGCTCCAGCACCAACTGCCGAGCGAAATACGTGTCGGTGTCTTCGGTGAAGACTACAGTAACCGCGGACAGCCCGAACTTCGACACCGAGCGGATCTCTTCGATGTTCGGCAGGCCCGACATCGCGACCTCCACTGGGAATGTGATCTGCCTCTCGATTTCCAACGGTGCGAGCGACGGCGCGGAGGTTAACACCTGCACCTGAACGTTGGTTACGTCGGGGACCGCGTCGATTGGCAGGTTGATCAGACTGTAAACACCGGCCGCCCCCATTACCGCGACGAGAAGGAGAACGATCAATCTGTTAGAAACGGAGAATCTGATTATTGCGTTGATCATATTGCTTTGCTACCCGGCTGCCGGTTTTCCGCGGGGCGGAACTAAGATCGACTCGTTTCGCGTTAATGGTCGTCGTCCCCCAGCTCACCCTTTTGCATTTGGGTCTTGAGCACGAAGCTCCCTTTAGTGACCACTTTTTCACCGAGTTTGAGGCCGCTCTTTATCGCGGTGTACCCGTCGATCTCACCACCGATCTCAACCTCGCGTATTTCGAAGGCGCCTTGTTCACCCTCGCGGGGCACAAACACGAGCGTCTTGTCGCCGTCGCGTTGGATCGCCGCCGAAGGCACAAAGAGTTCTTCGCCCGCGCCCTCGGAGGTGCCGGTGTAGAAGCCGACCTGGGTGAACATTCCCGCCTTCAGCATACCGCCATCATTAGGCACCTCGATGCGGACTCTGGCCGTGCGGGACGTTTCGTCAAGGCGTGGGTCGATGTACCCGATACGCCCGTTGATAGAACCGGCCGCTTCCGACCGGATCTCGGCGACCGAGCCGACACGCAGGCGACCGACGTTCGCTTCCGGAACATTGGCGATAACGTAGACAGTGGAAAGGTTGGATATCGAGAAGATGGGCACGGCGGCTTCCACTCCGGCGCCGGCGTTGAACTTGCGCTCGGTAATCACACCCGACAATGGTGCCCGCACCGAAACCAAAGAGGTATCTTCGCGGTGGTCGTCCGGCGCCCCACTAACCACTGGAACGCCAAGTGAGCGCATCTCGTCCTCAATGTGCCGCACATCGACCCGCGATGTTTCCACTTCGGCCCGTGCTTCCTGAATCTCCTTGTTGAGCGAGATGTTGGACTGGAAATCGTAATCCGCCTTCGCGGTTCGGTAACTCGATTCCGCGGCAACCAAGTCCTTGCCCGCACCGGCGCCGAGATCGATCAGCTTTTTGGTTCTCCTTAGTGTCGCTTCCGCCTCATCAAGCCTCGCTTTCGACTGCAGAACGGCCACGCGGTTTTCGGAACGTTGGACACGGCTGAAATTTCGCTCGGCCAATTCAAGTCGCGTACGGGCCTCGTGCATTTTGCCGTGCAGCTGCGCGAGTTGTGGGCTTGA
>DASUEL010000005.1:0-2282 GCA_036275095.1 Bdellovibrionales bacterium | reverse complement strand
TCGCGTCAAAGGTGACTCAAAGAGTCGCTATTGAATGGCTCCTAGAAAGGAGTCTAGATCATGCCCAATTTCGATTACTCGCGATGGGATACGACGTACGTGATCGGGCTCATTGTGATCACGATCGCGTTCATGTGGGTTTTGCCCGCAATGACGTTCTGGATTTTCAGATATTTGAACCGCAAAGGCGAGACGCGCGACCCAGACGAATTCAACACAAATGACCCCGAGGGGTTTCAGCGCCTTTGAAACGCAAGGTTCGTAACTCGCGCTCAGGACATCAGGCGGCGATGCTCGACGAGAATGCAGCGATTCGAGATGACGGTGAGGCCGGCCTTGCGTGCGCGTTCCTCGGCCTCGGGATGTGTGATCCCTAATTGAAGCCACAGGACCTTCGCGCCCGTCTTCAGCACGTCATCGACGACTTCAGGAATGAATTCGGGCGCGCGAAATACGTTCACGATTTCGAGCGGCTCCGGGACCTCATCGAGTGTCTCGTACATCGGCCGGCGGAGAACCTCTTTGAGGCCGCCCGGGCGGACTCCGGAGATTTCATAGCCCTGGTTGATCATGTATTCGGTGACGCCGTAGCTTGGCCGGTCGGGCTGGGGGCTGAGGCCGACGACGGTGATGCGCTTGTATTTGGTGAGAACGTCTTTGATCACTGAGTCGGGCGGATTCGCCATGGGGCCCCCAATCATTTACCGAAGATGCCTTTGAGGCCCTTCTGAAGCTCTTCTTGCACTTTTTGCTTTCCCTTGTCGATTTCTTTTTGCGCGGCCTCTTTCGCTTTCGCCTCGGCATCGCGTTTAAACCGGTTGGCTTTGTACTCGGCGGTTTTCGTCACGATCTTCTTCACGGTTTCTTCGGTCAGATTCAGCTCGGGGCTGAACGCGTTGCCTGTGATGCGCACCGGAACGACGAAGCGCCCGGTTGAATCGGAATTGGCAGCGACGACCTCGGCGGCCTCGCCGCTGACTTGAACGTTCGAAAGGCTGATGTCGCCCGACATGTCGATGGTTTTATCCACCTTGGCCCAACCTTTGGCTTGAAGCTCGTTGCGCTCGGGGGTCTTGATGTGAAGGGAGCTGAACGAGACGACGCCTTTGGCTGCGACGAATTTTCCTTCGATGTCGGCGGTAGCGCCTTTACTGTCGAGCTTTTGCGCCGACAGCGACGGGATCTTTTTGAATATCTCGTTGGCCATCTGGTCGAACTTGACCGTGCTGACGAAGCCATTTTTCAGAGTGACTTCGCCCTTGGCGGCCGTCGCTTCGACAAAATCTTTGCGCGACGGGTGCGCGACCGACATCGACATCGCGCCGCTCGCGAGGCCGCGCAACAGGCCTTTCCAGCTCGGGAAGGCCCAGTCGAACGCGGGGCCTACGTTGAGCCCGCTCAAGAGGAACGCGGTCTTCGTCGTCGGGCGGCTCTCGGCGAGATCGAGGCTGAGCTCGGTGACTTTGACGGAGCCGTCGAAGACTTTGCCCACGGTCACTTCGCCTTTGAGCTTTCCTTTGTCGAGCGTTCCGGACCAGTTGATTTGGCTGACCGGAATGGTGTCGTACGTGAGCGAGGCGATCTTCACTTGTGTTTTCAAAACGGCTTGGCGCGCCACCGGCCAGTCGGGGAGGAGCGGCTCTGGCGGCGGCGTATCGGCCGCGTTCTCCGTGGGCTTCGGAGTCGCCACGGGCTTCGCGGGCTTATACGCGAACTGCGGAATCTCGGCGCTAATCGAGCCGGTCAGCTGCAGCGGGCTCTTTTCGTAACCTTTTTTGAAATCGTAAATACCGCGAACGTTCAGGTTGCCGGAGGCGGTTCCGCTCAAGCCCATCGGCTTCAGCATCGGGACGAGGGCGGCGACTTGCGCGAGCGCGAGCTTCGGCGCCGATAGCGCGAGGTTGAGCGCCGGCGCCTGCGGGTTTTGAACTTCCCCGGTGAGCAGCACGGTACCCGCGGCAAGAATGAGGCTGCCCTTCTGAATCGAGATCTTCTGGCCCTTTTGTTGCGTGGCTATGTCCAGCTTGACCGGCGAGCCCACGGGCTTTGCAAGCTTGTCGCCCATGGAGATTTGAAGCGAGGATAGATCGGCCTGTGCCGAAATGTTCGATGAGCGCAGGTTTTGTCCTTCTGCGAAGAGCGTGGCGCGAAGATCGAGGCTCACGGGCCCTTTGATGACGGCGCCGTCTTTCTTTAAGTTCACCGTTGCGCGAACGTTTTCGAGCAGCACAGGTGCGATTCGAACCGTCAGCTGCGTGGGATTGTTGAGATCGCCTTTGAGC
>DASUEL010000004.1:0-2814 GCA_036275095.1 Bdellovibrionales bacterium | reverse complement strand
GAAACCTCAGGGAATATGGTCTTCGCCGGTCTCGGCGCGAATCTCTATGTCTCGACCGACAACGGCGCGACGTTCGCGCTCAGACGCCAGGGTGTGCCCGGTGATTTCAACGATTGGCCGAAGAAGATCGTGTACGACGGCACGAGGCTTTTTGTTCTAACTAATAACGCACTTCATATTTCGACGGACTTAGGTCTTACTTTCACGGCGAGAGGCGCGGCCCAAGGGCTTACAGGGACGAACTTCACGAAAGTCAAAGTATCGGGGAACAACATAGCCGTCATCGACACCAACACAGGCTTGCGAATCTCGACGAATGGAGGCGCGACTTTTCAGACGGTCGATCTCACGGGCACCATCGGTTATAACCCGAGCGGTTACGACGTGCTTTTTGAAGGCGCGACCATCGTTTACGGAACCGGCATCGGCCTTTTCGTCTCCAACAACACCGGAGCTAGCTTTACGCAGGTGCCGAATACCATCGCAATCGATCTCGTGCAGCGAGTTGGCTCGTCGATCCTAGTCGGCAACTGGAGTGGACTCAGCGTCCTCGCGGCGAACATGGCGAGCCTGAGTCCGATCAGCACCGCTGTCACTCCTGGCGGCTTGATCTGGCGCGTGATCTCCGCGGGCTCACGTCTTTACGCCGGGTCCAGCGAAGGATTTTTCTATTCGAGTAACAACGGTGACACCTGGACACGCATCAACGTCGGCGGAGGTGTTGCGCCTTGGTTTGGAACGAACGCGATCGACGCGACCGACGCGCTCATCGCGGTTGGTTTCGGCGATCCGACTGGGCGTGTGGGCCTTGCCATTTCGAACAATGCCGGCGCGAGCTATGCGCTCCGCGATTTGTCGAGCTACCCGCGCTCGGTCGCAATCGACGGAAACCGCATCGTCGTGGGGACCAACAACGAAGTTTGTATTTCGCCCAACGCCGGTGGGACGTTCACCTGCGCGACGGCTATAAACGGACTGGGAGACAGTTTTTACGGCGCGGTACTGGCGTCGGGCAGCCGTGTCTTTGTGGCCTCTTCAGGCGGGCGGTTCTTTCGCTCCAACGATAACGGCGCGACCTATTCCGAAGTCGTTTTGGCCGCCGATATCCGCGTGAAGAGTTTTTCACGGGCCGGGGCGAAGATATACGTGTCTACGAGCCGCGGTGCCTTTGTCTCAATTGACGGCGGTGCAACCTTTCAGAAAGCGTTTGATAACCCGTCTTTGTCCTATGCTGAATGGGACATCCTCGAAATTGGATCGCGAGTATTCCTCGGCGGCAACTACGTCAGCCTGATCGACAACGCAACGAGCCCCGCAGGCGTCCGTGAGTTCAAACTCTCGGCAAACGGTCTCGCCAGCATTCTCACGCGCTCACTCGCGCGTCACGGCGGCTACATTTTTGTGGGTACCGAAGCCGGCCTCGGTCGAATTCGCGAAGACCAGCTCTAAGATCCCGGCGCCCGACGTGCCGCACTCTCGTTCATCACTTGCTGCATGGCCGCGACAATCGCGGCCGCGGCCCGCGCGTCGCCGGCCGCGTCGGCATGCGTGAGCGTGACCGGCGGCAAAACCTTCAAAATCACTTTCCGGGGCAATGGAACGAACGGAAAGAGCGGGCCGATCAGAAACAATAACGGAAAGCTCAGCCCGACCGGAAACGCATCGATTCGAAACCATCGTTTCAGTCCCAGCGCGCGGGCAAGGCGGGTTCCGCGCCGCCACACATAGACACCGTCGTGCGCGCCGGTTGCGACGACCGGAACGATCGGAACGCCCGCTTCTCGCGCGAGTCGAACGAAGCCCGTTCTGCCCGCAAAGTCGATACGTCCGCGTTCGCGAGAGGGCCGGCACGACTCCCACGCGCCGCCCGGGTAGACGAGCACGTGCGACCCTTCCGCAAGCGCGCGTAGAGCCGACGCGTGTGAATTTGGAATGTACTTCAGATAAGATCGCGCGAAGCGCGCCGCGCCGGGAGCTCTCAGCACGAGATCGTGACCTAGAACTTTCAGCTTGTCGTACTCCTCGAAGTACCGGGATCCGAAGAGCCAAATCTCGGGGCTTACGACGGCGATCGCATTGTGGTTTCCGACGAGCAGCGCGGGCCCGGGAGGAATATTCTCGAAGCCCGACAGTTCGGCACGATAATAGGTCTTCGCCGCTTTTAGCACGAGCCTTTGAATGAATCGGAAGCCTGGAGGCTGGGAACCCGTAGTGTCAGGGCGCATTCACAAGGCGGGGGCGCGCCGCTTTATAGTCGGCAATCGCGTTCTCGACGACCTTCAGCGCCTCTTCGCGATCCAAAAATTTCTCGACGACGACGCTCTTTTTCTCGAGTACTTTGTAGTCTTCGAAGAACCGCTTCACTTCGATCATGCGGTGAGGCGGGAGTTCGTGAATCGAGTTGTAGTGGGAAAACTCCGGGTCGGCGTCATGGACCGCGATGATTTTGTCGTCGGCCTCGCCCTGGTCGACCATTTTCATCACGCCGATGGGCTTGGCCGTCATGATCGAGAGCGGAACGACCGGATCTTGCCCGAGGACGAGAATGTCGAGTGGGTCGTGGTCTTCACAATAGGTCTGCGGAATGAAGCCGTAATTGGCGGGGTAATGAACCGAGCTGTAGAGAATGCGGTCGACTTTGATGAGACCGCTTTTCTTATCGAGCTCGTACTTGGTTTTCGAGCCTTTGGGTACTTCGATCACGGCGGCCACGGTATTCGGCGCGCCGATGCCTATTTCGACGTCGTGCCAGGGATGCATCACGTCCTCCCGTCATCTCCCGCTTTGATCCAATAAGCTTTGGCTAATTCGGGA
>DASUEL010000003.1:0-13282 GCA_036275095.1 Bdellovibrionales bacterium | reverse complement strand
AGAGAATGAGCCCTCGTGAACGTGTGAGGTTTCGCAAGCTTAGCGAGCCGTGCCGTGGTGCCGGTTTTGCTTTTGAAGGGGATTGATGGGGAGCCGCTTTCTTCTAATTGCATTATTGAGCTTGAGCCTCACCGGCTGCTTTTCGCTGATCTCGTCGGAGTTCGAGTCGACAGGAGAAGGCACGCGTCGCAATGATCCGAAAGACTACATGCCGGTTTGGACGTTCATGTCGACCTCCACGATCGAATCGATCTTGCGCGATCGTCTCGCGATCACCGGCGCGACCGCCGAAGAGCAGGAGCTCCTCACATACCTCCGCGATCACCGGCGCGAGCTCGGCGATGGCAACTACGCTCAGGGCCTCGCCGACAATGCGCGCCCGGAGCCGGGTAAGTTCAAATATTTGATTCAAATTTTCGCCGACGCCTGTTATCTCGGCCTCGCGAAACCGGGCGTGCATAGCGCGCTCTTTCCGAATGTGACGGCCACGAGCACTTGGACTCTCGAGTCGTTCAATGCCGCCTATCGCGCGTTGCTCGGGCGCGAGCCCAGCCAAGGCGAAAAAGAGGAGTTGCTCGCTTTGGTGGGCCGTCTGCCCGCGAACGTGACACCCGCCTATCTGAAGAAGACGGCCGGCGTCTGCACCGTGCTTCTGAGCTCGGTTGAAGGGGCGAACAGCCGATGACGACGATTCGCCCGCTCCTGAAAAGCAAACGCGCCAACGTGCTGCTCGTCGCTCTAACGGCGGTGATCTTGTGCTTTCAAAACTGCGCGCTCAAGGGGATGCAGGCGACCGTCGCGTCGAACGGAGATCTGTCGAACGAGCCGGCGAATTACAAGCCTACGAATTTGACGAAGGCCGTGATGAGTGCCGCGAAGACGTTCGTGAATCGCCTGCCGACTTCGGCCGAGCTGGAGCAGGCGGCGACCGGCGCCGATGGCTACCAACAAGTGGTCGCGAGCTATCTCGGTAACGCGCAGTTTCGCGCGGCGATGTTTCGCGAGCATCAAAACTATCTGAAGCTGGGAGGTGCGCAGCCTCCCGGAGCGCCGACTCCGGTCGACTACGATCAAGCGGCGCGCCTCGGTACCCATATCGTAATGACCGATCAAGACTACGGGAACGTGCTCAAAGCCGTTTTTTGCGTCGACGCCAATTATCAGGTTCAGCCGTTTTGCGACACGTTCACCAGCATCGCCGCGGCCAATGCGAACGCGGCCGGCGTTCTCACGACCCGTGCGTTCATTTCGACTCACAAAGACAAGAAAGCGTTCAACTTCCGTCTCGTGAACGAGTCGTTTTCGAAATTCAACTGCGCGGCCTACCCCGATTCCGGCGACGCGAACCCGATGCTTCATGCGCAAATCTCGAGCACCGTGCACCCGTGGGGCTCGACCTCACAGAACTGCTACGGTTGCCATAGGACACTGAACCCGAAGGCGACGACGTACTATTATTACACGCGTGACGGCCGGTTCACCGCGAACGCGACCGGTACCACCCGAACGGACGCCAATAATCCGTCGACGATAGGTGATCTGGTGCTGGCGGCTCCACGAGTGAACGGCATGCCTGTGAATAACGTGCGCGATCTCGGCCGTCTTCTCGCCGATGATCAGCGCTTCGACTTCTGCATGACCAAACGCTACGTCAACTTCATGCTCGGAAAAGAGTACGACGCGGAATTGCCGGATGGACTCACGTATCTGGCCACGTCATTCCGCGAAAGCGGGCGTAACGTTCGGCGCCTTCTGCTGAGCATCGCGACGAGCGCGGCCTACGTGAATCGCGGCGAGCTCTTTCAAATGCAAGCGGAGCCCGCGGTCGATAACGGAGAAGCGGAATGAAAAAGAAAATCAAGACTAATACCGATATCACCCGCCGCGAGTTTTTGCGGAAGGCCTCGATCATTCTGGCCGGCTCGGGTATCTCACCGCAGCTCAACGCTCACGTGTTGCAGAATCTCGGCCGCATGTTCGTCTCGGTCGCCGAGGCGCAGACGGCTCCGGTCGTGGACTTTTTCGTCGATATTCCGGTGCGCGCGGCCTTTCACTTCGCGAGCATGCTGCCGCCGCCCGCCTACTTCGCCCGTAACCCGAACCCCGAAGCGGGGTCGATCTGGCCGCTGGATCAATTGAGCCAGCACGCGACGGGCGGTCCCAACCAGCTCTTTCTGACCCCGGGCTCGCGCTCCAACGCCGCCATCGGCGGCATCGGTCTCGAAAATTTCGCCAATCGCATCGCCATCGTGAATTGCGGACGCGATTTCGAAAACTTTCACACCGCGATTTGGGCGTCCAGAATGGGCGGTTCATTCCATGACTTCGAAGGGGACACTCCGCCGCCCGATGCCGGGGCCTCTCACGCGCCTCTGTTCGCCGCGGAAGTCGCACGCAGGCGCACGGGCGGGAACGCGCCGCCGATTCCATGCGCGATCATGAGCCGCGGCGCCTGCCGCGAGAGCTACGGCCCTTATCCCACTTCAGTGGCGCTCGATAACATCAGCGTGCTCTCGGGATTTTTCAGGCCTCGCGTGCCCCGCATGGGCCGAACCGAGCTGCAAACCGTGATGGACTCTCTGACCCGAATCAACGCGCTTCAGGAGGCGGGCGAGCTGAAGGCGCGGCTCCTCGATGTCGGCAACGCGCGCCTGGCCACGCAGCAAGGCATTCAGCTCGCTCTTTCGGACCAGATCAACGTGATCACCGCCGATTACAACAATCTTCGCGTGAAATTCAAGACCGGCCAAACCCTCGGCGGCGGCCTCGGCGCCCCGATGGATTTCGGTGAGTCGCTGCTTCTTTCGTTCATCGGATTCAAAAACAATCTTCTGGGCGCCACGTCGATTCATCTCGACGTCGATCATTTGCATTTGCGGCCCGAATTCACGTCTCAGGCCGCGAAAGACCACGTTTCGTATTTGTCGCATCGTCTGGGCGCGTTTCTCGACGAGCTTTCAAGGACGCCGCATCCGTTTCGCGGTGGCGCGACGCTGCTCGATCACACGCTGATTCAGCTCACGAGCGAGGGCCATCGCGGCGTTCTCTTTTCAAACTCCGACGGAAGCATCAATTGGGACGACGGAGAAATGTGGGGCACCGTTCTCATGGGCGGCCCCGTTCGCGGCGGGCATTACGGCAACGTCTTCTACGATAGCGATCCGCGCACCGAAAGCCGCGGCACTGTCGGCTTCAATTTCACCAGCGGTGCGCCCGAGCAGAATACCAAGCCGAGTCCGTCCTCGGTTTATAAAACCGTGGCCTGGATGCTCGGCGTTCCGGATGCTGGAATTCAGCGCAACATGGGCGGGAATTTCAGCGCGCCGCTCATGACCGTGCTCAAACGCTAGCCGGCGAATCGGAAATCTGCACACAGAACTCAGTGGCAGCCCATGGGCTCTCCGTCCGAAATGTGCGGTCAGACTCCCGCTTTGCGGGTTGGGCTAGGATTTGTTTATGGCCGGGCTTGTGGCTGGAGCTTGCGGGTGGGGAAGCGGTGCGACCTTTTTGCTTGGGGGTTGGGGAAAAGATTGCGATTTTTTGGGTCGCAAAGTTTTTGGGAAACTGTTAGGGAACTAGAGTTTGTGAAGGAGAGGCGTTGTGATTGAGTTTGTTGACGCATTTGGAGCTGGCGAATGGGTTCTCGCCGCGCTTGCCACCATCATCGCGCTTTTGACCGGCAGCCTCGCCTGGCGGCGCAACCGCACGCGAATTCCGCCCTCCCGGCCGCCAACTCCAGAAGAGATCATTCCAGAAAAGAGAATTCCCGACGAGCTTTTGCTCAAAGACGAGGTTCCGCAGGTTGAAGAGCCTCCGCCGCCCGCGCCTTCGATGGAACGGGCTCTCGCGGCGACCCGCCGTGGATTGTTCGATCGCCTCAAGACTCTGTTCGGCGCCAATCGCGATCTCAACGATGACGTGCGCGAGCAGCTCGAAGAGATTCTCTACACCAGTGATCTCGGCCCGCAAACCGTCGAGCACCTGATGACCGCGATTCAAGAAAAGCATCCGAAAACGCTGGACTTCGAAGGCGTACGCACGGCGCTGAAAGACGAAATCAACGGGATCATGCTGCCGGTTCAAGACGGCGTCGACGCCAAAGGGCTCGAAAGCCTCGATGATAGGCTCAGCGACGGCTCCCGCCCGCGCATATGGATGATCGTCGGCGTGAACGGGGTCGGTAAGACCACCACGATCGGAAAGCTCGCGAGCCTCATGGCGCAAAAGGGCCTGAAAGTTCTCGTGGCAGCCGGCGACACGTTCCGGGCCGCCGCCGAAGGCCAGCTCAAAGTTTGGTCTGAGCGCGCCGCAGTCGAAATCTTCACCCAAGAAGGCAACGCGAAACCCAGCGGCGTCGCCTTTGACGCTTGCCAAAAGGCGGTGAAAGACGGCTTCGATCTCGTGCTGCTCGATACCGCGGGACGCCTCCACACTCAGGTGAACCTGATGGAGGAGCTCAAAAAAATCAAACGCGTCATCGAAAAGGTCGTCCCCGGCGCGCCCCACCAAGTGCTGCTCGTGCTCGACGCAAACTCCGGCCAGAACGCGCTGGTGCAAGCGCGCGAGTTCAATCAGGCCCTCGGAGTCACGGGCGTGATCTTGACGAAACTCGATGGCACGGCGAAAGGCGGCGTCGCCGTCGGTCTGGCCC
Organism: Bdellovibrionales bacterium; assembly: GCA_036275095.1. Lineage (GTDB taxonomy): Bacteria > Bdellovibrionota > Bdellovibrionia > Bdellovibrionales > DASUEL01 > DASUEL01. The sequence continues at coordinate 8,631 of DASUEL010000003.1, read as the reverse complement.
ATGAGCTGAAGCTTCCGATCAAGGCGGTTGGAATCGGGGAGAAAGTCGGCGACCTGCGTCCGTTTTCAACCCGCGAATTCGTCGACTCCATTCTTTAGGCGTTCCAGCCACCCGCGCCAACCCGAGATTCAAGCCCACGGGCGCGGCAAATTTTGCCGCTTGGCCCATTAGCCACTATGAAAATGAGTTCGCAGCGCCTAGACTGAATCTATGCAGCCTCTGCCACATCCGCCGTTGATGGTCCTGCTCGCCGGGATCGCGTTCTTCATGTATGGAATGACGATGGCGAGCGACTATCTTCAGAGGCTGATGGCGAACCGCGTTCGCCAGCTCATGAACCGCCTCGCCGACCGCCACCTCATCGCGATTCTTGTCGGCATTCTCCTGACGATTCTTCTTCAGAGCTCGGGCGCGGTCACGAGCATGCTCGTCGGCCTCGGTTCCGCTGGTGTCGTCACACTCACCCAAGTGATGGGTGTCATCATCGGCACGGCGGTCGGCACCACGTTCACGGTTCAGATCATCAGCTTCAACATCGCCCAGTACGGCCTGGCCTGCTTCGTATTTGCGTTCGTCGTCTTCTTCAGCACTCAGCGCCGCCCGGTCAAGAATATCGCCGGCGTGTTCATGGGTTTCGGGCTGATCTTTTTCGGGCTCGAGCTGATGAGTATGGCGACTCAGTACTTTAAGTCCGTGCCGTTGCTGATGGACGGCGTCGCCTATTTACGCAAGGAGCCGTTCATCGCGTTCGTCACCGCGACCGCGATCACGGCCTTCGTACACTCGAGCGCCGTCGTCATCGGTATCGCGATGACGCTCGCCTCGAGTGATCTCATCAATGTGTACGACGCGATGTTTTGGGTATACGGCGCGAACGTCGGCACGACCGCCACGGGGCTCATGGCCGCGGTCGGCGCGAACTATGTCGGCCGTCAGGTGGCTTGGGCGCACACCTTCTATAAAGTGGTGACGGTCGCAATCTGCGCCGTGTTTACGGGAACACTCGTGCAGATCATTTCAATCACCCATGAAAACGCCGTCCGCGACATCGCGAACGCCCACACGCTTCTCAATATCTTGGGCGCCTTAATTTTCTATCCGTTCATAAGCCGGGGCGCGCAGATCATTCAAAAACTCTTTCCGCCCTCGGCCAGTGAGCGGGAGTTCGGTACCAAGTACCTGAAGCAGGACGCGGTGAAGAGCCCGTCGCTCGCGTATGCGCAAGCGGTGCGTGAAGCCCTTCGCATGGGCGACATCGTGGTAAGCATGGTGCGCGACTCCATTCGCTTATTCGAGTCCGAAGACATCGATCTCATCGAAGACCTTCACAAGCGAGACAATAAGGTCGATCTGCTGTTCCGCGAAATCAAAACGTTTCTCGTGAAATCGCCCGATCGCGACGGTCATCTCGATCGGCAGGTTTTCGAGCTGCTCTCGTTCGTGACCGACATCGAAAACGCCGCCGACATCGTCGACAAAAACCTGATCGAGCTGGCCGAAAAGAAAAACCGCTTGAAGGTGGAATTCAGCGACGAGGGGTGGAAGGAGATCCAGGAAGTCCATACCATGGTCCTCGACCTGATCTCTCAGTCGCTGTCCTGCTTTCAGCTGCACGACGCCCACCTTGCCGACAACGTGATCGAGGCCAAGCGGACCCTGCGCAAGAAGGAGCGCGAGTTCCGGGAGCACCACCTGGAGCGGCTCAACCGGGGCATCAAGGCCACGATGAACACCAGCTCAATTCACCTCGAGGTGCTGGGCGACTATCGTCGTATCTCAGGCTTGTTCACCAACCACGCCTATGCGCTATTTAAAGGCCACGACGAGGCCAAAGTAACACTTCGCAGCGAGAAGTGAGCGGGCGGCCTCTTGACCTCCCACATCAACTGTGAAAAAATTAAAAACATAAGGGAATTCCGAGATCTAAATTAGGTCTGTCTAGAGCCTGTTGAGCTCCAGCCTAATCGGATCCGAATGGGGACATTCAATTGTCTGATCAACGGGGAAATCGGTGGGGATGAATCAGGCCGAGAAGAAAATTTTCGAAGTTACATTGGCCGGCCTGTCGCTGAAGCTGAAAACCTCCCATGAGGCCGAAACCGTTGACCAGCTTGTTTCTTACGTGAATCAAAAGGTATCCGAAGCACTCAAAATGACCAAAAGTGGGTCCATTCAAAATGCCGCCCTCCTGGCTTCTCTCAATATGGCCGAGGAGCTCATCACTCTCAAACAGAGGGCGCAGGCTGAGCTTGAGAAAATCGAAAACAAAGCTCAAAAAGTGCTGTCCGATCTCGAGTCTTCCCGACAACAGAGCAAGGGCTTAGATCACTGATCTAGTCATTTGAGCCGAAGCTCCACGGCCCGTCAGATCGAGGCTTGCCTCCTGATCGCGCGGGTCCTGAGGATTTTATGTTGGAGAAGGCTGAGATCCGCGCGAAATATCGCCGTCTCAGAGAATCATTCGTAGCCAGTCGGCCCAAAGGCGAACTGGAGTCGCGACTGGCCGCCCAGCTCGATCGGGTGCTGGGCCAGAGCGGCGTTTGGATCGGGTACCGCAAAGCCGGTTCCGAGGCCGACCCGTCTCTCGCCATCCAAAAACATTCAAAAAATAAATGGGCTTATCCGCGTGTCGAGGGTCTGCAACTTCGGTTTTTCATTCCGAAAGACGACTCGGCGTGGGTCAAAGGTTCGTGGGGGATCATGGAGCCCGATCCCAGCAAGTCTAAAGAGATTGATCTTAACGATACGGCGGGTGTCCTGGTGCCCGGCGTTGTCTTCGATAAGAAAGGCGGCCGCGTCGGCTCCGGCAAGGGGTTTTACGATCGCGCGCTGTCTCACTACCGGGGCGTCAAGGTGGGCGTGGCTTATTCGGTGCAAATTGCAGACGAATTGCCGCGTGAGATCCACGACGTGACCATGAATCACGTGGTCACGGAACTAGAGATTTTTTCCTGTGAAGAAAGGGTTTACTCATGAGTGACATCATCATGATGGTGGCAGGGGTTGTGGTCGGTTCCGGAATGGGTGCCGGCGGTTTTGCCTGGTATAAGCAGTTCGTCCAAAAACAAAAGCTCCAAAAAGCGAAAAACGAGGCCGACGCGATTTTGAATCGCGCCAAGCAAGAGGCCGCGCGGCTCGAGCAAACGGCCAAAAACAAAGCGCGCGACTTCGAGCAGCAACAGCGCAAAAAAATCGAGCAGGATCTCGAGCGCCAAAAGAAGAGCCTGCAGCAGCAGGAACAGAGCTACAAAAACAAAGAGCAGCAGCTCGACCGTCAGTACAAACAAAAAGAGAGCCAGCTCGACCAGAAGCTCGCCGAAATCAAAGAGCGCGACGAGAAAATCCGTATCGCCGAAGCCAAAGCCCGTGAGGCCGAGGAGCGCGCCGAGCAGCAGCGTGAGCAGCTCAAAAACAAACTCGAAGTCGTCTCGAACATGAGCGCCGACGAGGCGAAGAAACAGCTCGTCGAAGCCGTCCAAAAAGAAGCGCAGGCCGATGCCTCGCGCATCGCGGCCGTCATCGAAAACGAAGCGAAAGCCGAAGCTGAAAAGCGCGCCAAACGCATCATCAGCATGGCCATCGCCCGCTACAGCGGCGAGTACGTCACTGAGCGCACCGTGAGTGTCATCGCGCTCCCCAGCGAGGAGATGAAGGGCAAAATCATCGGCCGTGAAGGCCGTAACATTCGCGCGCTCGAAGCCGCGTGCGGCGTCGACCTCATCATCGACGATACGCCCGAGGCCGTCGTGATCTCGGGCTTCGATCCCGTCCGCCGCGAAGTGGCCCGCCGGTCCCTTGAAATTCTCATGGAAGACGGCCGTATCCATCCGGCTCGTATCGAAGAGGTCATCGACAAAACGAAGTCTCAGCTCTTCAAGTCCATTCAAGAAGACGGGGAAAAAGCCTGCTTCGATTTGGGCGTTCACGGCGTAAACCCGGAGATCATCAAGCTGATCGGAAGCCTCAAGTATCGCACTTCCTACACCCAGAACAACTACACGCACTCCATTGAGTGCGGCTTTTTGGCCGGCATGATGGCGGTAGAGCTTGGCGCCGACATCAACATCGCCCGCAGAGCGGGTCTGCTCCATGACATCGGCAAAGCCCTCGATCATTCGGTCGAAGGCTCGCACGCCGTGATCGGCGCCGAGTTCGCTAAAAAATACGGCGAGAGCGCGCAAGTCGTGCACGCCATCAAGGCCCACCACGAAGACGAAAAGCCCAATACGGTTTATGCATACCTCGCGCAAGCCGCTGACGCTCTATCAGGCGCGCGGCCCGGTGCCCGGCGCCAGATGATGGAGACCTACGTACGCCGCCTCGAAGACCTCGAGAGCATCGGCAACAGCTTTGACGGCGTCGTTCGCACCTTCGCGATTCAGGCCGGCCGCGAAATTCGCGTGCTGGTCGAAGGCAGCAAAGTGACCGACGAGCAGTCGCTCATGCTCAGCCGCGATATCGCGCGCAAGATCGAGCGCGAGCTCACGTATCCGGGGCAAATCAAGGTCACCGTGATCCGCGAGACCCGCGCTGTCGAACACGCAAGATAACCACGGAGGCCGCGCGGGCATGGGCCCGCGCACCTCGATCGCACGGAGCATTCAGATGACTGTTGAACCGAAAGAGCAACTCCGCCGCCTCACGCAAGGCACTGTCGACGTCGTCTCCGAGGGCGAGCTGCTCGCGAAGCTCGAGAAGAGCGTCAAGACCGGCAAGCCATTGCGGATCAAAGCGGGCTTCGATCCGAACCGCCCCGACCTTCATTTGGGCCACACGGTCCTCATGAACAAGATGCGGCAGTTCCAGGAGCTGGGCCATCAGGTCATCTTCTTGATCGGCGACTTCACCGCCATGATCGGAGACCCGACCGGAAAGAATGAAACCCGCCCGGCGCTCACCCGCGAAGAGGTCGTCGAAAACGCGAAAACCTACGCCAAACAGGTCTTCAAGATTCTCGACGAGAAGAAGACCGAGATCGCCTACAACTCCACCTGGATGGATAAGTTTAGTTCGGTCGACTTCATCAAGCTGACCGCCCAATATACGGTGGCGCGCATGCTCGAGCGCGACGACTTCGCAAAACGTTATAAAGAGCAGCAGCCGATTTCGGTGCACGAATTTTTATACCCGCTCGTTCAGGGCTATGACTCGGTCGCGCTGAGGGCCGACGTCGAGCTCGGCGGCACCGATCAGAAGTTCAATCTGCTGGTGGGCCGTTCAATGCAGAAGTCGTACGGGCAGGAGAGCCAGTGCATCATGACGACGCCGATTCTCGAGGGGCTCGATGGCGTGCAAAAAATGTCGAAGAGCCTCAACAACTACATTGGCGTCGAAGATTCGCCGCGCGACATGTTCGGAAAGACCATGCGCCTCTCAGACGACCTCATGCTGCGCTATTATGAGCTTCTAACCGACATGACGCCCGACGAGCTCGCGCAGCTCAGGCAAGATCTGAAGGCCGGCAAAAAGCATCCGCGTGACGTGAAGGTCAGCTTGGCGAAGTTCTTCGTCGACCGCTTTCACGGCAAGGGCGCGGGAGCCAAGGCTGAAGCCGAGTTCACCGAGATTTTCGTGAACAAAGGGATGCCCGACGAGATTCCCGAGGTGAAAGTTGCGGCCGTACCAGAAATCTGGATCTGCCGCCTCATGGCCGACGCTCAGCTGGCACCCAGCACGAGCGAGGCGAAGCGCCTCATTCAGGGCGGCGCCGTCGAGCTCGACGGCAACAAAGTCACCGATCCGCAGCTCAAGCTCGCGCTGAAAGCGGGTCAGTCCCACGTGCTGAAGGCCGGAAAACGCAAATTCGCGAAGGTTGTCGTTCAATGAGGACGCTAGCCGCCGGCATCGTGATTGTTTGCGGTTCGTTCTTGCCGTCGGCTGCGGAGGGCTGGGCCCGGCGCGGTCACGACATGGTCGCGCAAGCAGCCTCGTACAACTTGGGCGCGCTGAACTGGGGCCTTCGCGAGCGCAGCTTCGATCTCGAATATTATTCGAACGTTCCAGACATGGTGTGGAAAGCCGACGACACGATTTATCAGGCCGAGCGAGTCGAGCATTTCGTGAACCTCGAGATCTTTCAGCGGGAGACCGGCGGCAAGAAGATTCCTTTCGATCCCGACCGCAAAGCGTTCTTCGAAAAGTTTCCCAAAATTCAACCGGCCGCAGGGCGCGCGTACTGGCGGGTGTCGGAGCTGGCCGAAGACCTGGCACGTGTCACGAAAGAGCTGCGCGCTTCCGACCTTTCCGACAAAAAGAAACATCACGATTTGCAGGCGCGCTGGTTTCTGATCGCCGGAATTCTGTCTCATTACGTCGGCGACCTTTCGATGCCGCTTCACGTGAGCGAGAATTACGATGGCCAGCTCACCAATCAAAAGGGCATTCACCGTCATTTCGAGGGCGACTCGGTCGACCAAATCTTTCCGGAGATCGCGAGCGAGGTGATGCGCCGAACCAAAGCTCAGTGGGCGGCGTTTCATGCAAAAAACAAAAACAAAACCGTATTCAACCTCATGGTGGACCTTGGCCAGGACTCGTTTGCAAAAAAAGAGGAGCTCCTTGAGCTCGACAAAACGAAAGGCCGCGATCTCAAACGCGCCTCCAGCCAATACAAAGTTTTAATTCTCGACCGGCTCACCAAGAGCTCCCTCTATTTGAGCGAAATCTGGGTGCGCAATCTCGATTGGAAATTCGACTCCGACAAGTTTTTTCATTTCTCACCGAAACCCGAGTGGCTTCCGCCGCGCATCGCCGTTTTTCAGGCGACGCCGCCAGCCGCTCCCGATCAAAAAAGCGAACAGAAGTGAGTGGCGCGTTATGAAAGTAAAGTTTTTGCCCCAAAATCTAGAGTGCGAGATCGGCCCGAACCAAAGCGTGTTGGATGTAGCCAACGAGAACAAGATCTACATCAAGTCGGTGTGCCGGGGCGTTCCGTCCTGCGCCGAGTGCCGTGTGCGGCTGCTTGAGGGTGAGCACAATGTCTTTCCGCCGATGGGCAAAGAGCTCAATCTAATCGGCACCGCCTACTTCGTAGATCAGCGACGCCTTTCGTGTCAGCTTCGCTGCTTCGGCGACATCACGGTCGATCTGACCGAGCAGCTCGAAAAACAGCAGACGACGTCCAAAGCTCCGCGCGGAATCACCAAAGACAAAGTTCGTGAGGAGTCCCATGCCAAAATGGGCAATATCATTTTCGAGCAAGTCGAAGAGTCGACGGCCCAGGAGGCGGCCGCCTCACGCTATGCCGAAGAAGACAAGCTCACCCGCAAAGCCGAGCTCCTGTTTGAAATCGAGCAGCGCAAACGCGAGCTCGAGCGACTCAAGCAGCAGCGGCAAGGCCAGGCACCCGCGCAAGGGCCAAAGCCCGTCTCGCAGCCTGCCGGCAAGCCGGGCGGCGATAAAGAGTAGAATGACTCACTGACTTCGGCTTCCGGGCTGCGAATTTGTAGAGGACGCCTCGGGCCGATCGCGCTGAAAATACCTGAAAAGTGTATCGACAATCTGGTCTTGGGACGCTCCGAAAAGACCCAGGCCAAGGCTGTGGTTCCGCCGTTTGAACGTGAGCAGCGGCCGTCGCCAGAGCGGCGGCTGTTTATCGGTGAACACGATCGTGAGCATGAGCGAGCCGTTGACCGAATTTGAATGGATGCGATCAATCTCGCTGAACTCCGCTGGCCGGCTCCATTGTTTCACGAAAAACCGGTCGTACCGTATCACCAGCTCTTCTCGCGACCACTTCGCCCACGTTGAATACGTAAACCAACAGGTGAGGAGCAAAAACATTCCGGTGAGCGACTGCGATTTCAGACCCGTGCTGATCAAAAGCGGAACGAGGGATGTGAATCCGCATAAGGCTGCGATCGAAGAGGTCCAGACTATAAGGCGTTTGCGGCTGACCGGAAACCTGACCTCGGGGAACGTCTGCTCCAATAGCGCGCGGCCCTCGGCCGTCGCGGCGTCGGCGGTTTTCAGCTCGACGATTTCTTGCATGCTCGAGATCATTTCCGAGTATTGGCTCTCGGCGGCATCCAGCCTACGCTCTGCCCCGAGCCACAAATCATAGGCGGAGTCGCTGGGCTCCAGCAGGGCTGCCGCCCGGATGTCGAGGCTGGCGAAGCCCAAGCTCTTCAGCCGGTCCAAGAGGGGTGGGTGCGAGTCGAACGGGTGAGACGTGTGGACGGCCGAAAGCTCCTGCCAAAAATCGCTAGAAGCTTCGAGCTCGGCGCGAACTTTCAAGCTGGCTTCCTCTCGCGGCATTCGGTAGCGAACGGTCAGTTCCTCCTCGGCGCCGAAGACGCGGCCCAGGTAGTGAGACCTGATCAGCGAGTGCGCCACGGTCTCCGCGCTGGTGACGAATGCGCCGCACGAATCGGCTTCGAGCTCTCTCAGGCGCCGCTGGGACGCAATCACAGGCTCCATGAGCTCATGAAAAATATCGATAATCGTGCGCGCGGGCCAGGCGATCAGGCCGGCCGATGAGAGCAAATGATACGTCATGCTCGTCTTGAAATAGAGTGGAGCAAACTGGCGCGACATCTGCGTGTCTTCACCTTTGAAATGCCCGAGCTCGTGGCCGATGACTGCCAGCACCTGTTCGTCAGTGAGCTGTCGCATCAACGGTACCGAGAGGTA
>DASUEL010000002.1:0-2563 GCA_036275095.1 Bdellovibrionales bacterium | reverse complement strand
CGCGCTCGTGCTCGCGCCGACTCGGGAGCTCGCGCTTCAAATCGCCGACGTACTCAAGAAGCTGACTGCATTCACTCCGCAAATCAAAACCGCGCTCGTGATCGGCGGCGCCGACATGCGCCCTCAAAAACGCGCGCTCGCGCAGAAGCCGCAGATCATCGTGGCCACTCCGGGGCGGCTGACCGATCATTTGCATCACAAGTCGCTCACGCTCACCAATGTCGAAACTCTCGTGCTCGACGAAGGCGATCGCATGCTCGACATGGGCTTCGAGCCGCAAATCAACGAAGTGCTCAAGTTCGTGAGCCCCGAACGTCAAACGCTGCTGTTTTCGGCGACACTTCCGGAACGCATCCAAAAGCTCATCAAAACGTACATGAAAACACCTGAGCGAATTTCTGTCGGCGCGCAGTCGCAGCCGGCCGATAAAATCACGCATCATCTCGTGCAGACTACCCGTCAGCAAAAGAACGATGTTTTGCTCGACGTTCTCAATGCGCGTGAAGGCTCGGTTTTGATTTTCGTCAACACCAAGCACGGCACGAATAAGCTCGCGACCTACCTCGATAGCTACGGCTACAAAGTCACCCGCATTCACGGCGGTCGCACCCAAGGCCAGCGCAATTTGGCGATCAAGGGCTTTCGCGCGGGCAGCTTCCGAGTGATGGTTGCAACCGACGTCGCTTCGCGCGGAATCGACATTCCGCACATCCAGCACGTCGTGAACTACGATCTTCCGATTGACCTCGACGATTACGTGCATCGCATCGGCCGCACGGCCCGTGCGGGCGCCGACGGCGAAGCCGTTTGCCTGCTCACGCCCGACGATCGCGGCGCGTGGATGCGTCTTTCAAAAATGTACAAACTTCCGCGCCCCGAAGGCTTTGCCGACAAGCGCGGCAAAGGCTCGTATGAAAAGCGCCCTGGCCGCTTCAATCGCGAAGATCGCGGGGATCGCCGCGAGGCCGGCCCGCGTTTCGAGCGCAAGCCGCGTTTTGACCGCGGCGACCGCGATGACCGCCGCGAAGAGCGCGGCGCGCGCCATTCGGGCCACGAGATTCGCGAGCGTTTCGAGCGCAACGACCGCTTTGGCGGCCAACAACGCTATGACGGTAAACAGCGCGGCGAACGCAATGACCGCTATGACGGTCAACAGCGGGCCGAGCGAAACGAGCGTTACGACGGCCAACAGCGCGGCGAACGCAGTGCCCGTTACGAGGGCAAGCCCCGCTTCGAGCGCAACGATCGCTATGAAGCGAAGCCCCGTTTCGAGCGCAACGACCGCTTCGAAAGCCGCGAGCGCAAGCCCCGCTTTTCGGATGACGGCCGGCCGAACCGCGCCGAGCGCCGCAAGGCCATTCAGCGCCCGGAGCTTGCGCGCAGGGACGATCGTGAGTTCAGCTTTGACGACGAGCGTTCGGGACGTAAGGACGGAAAACCGTGGTTCATCCGCAAGCGTCAGGAAAAGCGTAAGCCTAAAGGTAAGTTTCAGTCGCGCACGGCTTGAGCCGTTGACCTCGAGAGGCAGCGCGAGCCATAATCTGTGCTCGCGCTAATTTTGGAGGAACGCATGTCAGAAGATCTCAAAGCCGAAATCGAGCGGCTGAAAGCCGAAAACGCCGCGCTCAAGAACACAAAGCCCGCGCGCGGCACCTTGTCGATGAAAGTCAGCGAAAAAGGCGCCCTGTCTATTTATGGAATGGGCCGCTTTCCCGTCACGCTCTACAAAGAGCAATGGCTGAAGCTCCTCAGTATCTCCGATGAGATCAAAAAGTTCATCGAAGAGAACGACGACCGCCTGAAAGCCAAAGAATAATTCAAGATTGTGATTCTCGTCGGCGCCCACCAGCTCAGCAAATCGTTCACGACGCGCCCGCTGTTTTCGGGCCTGACGTTTTCGATCGAAAGCGGTGAGCGCGTCGGGCTCATCGGGCCCAACGGCGCCGGCAAGTCGACTCTGCTCCGCATTCTCGCGGGTCAGATTTCGCCTGATAGCGGCACGCTGTCGGTTCAAAAGGGGCTGCGCGTCTCGTACCTCGAGCAGGTTCCGCAGTTCAACCCCGGAGCCACCATTCACTCGACGGTTCTCGAATATGTCAGGGACATTCATGACTGGGAGGAGATGGCCCGCGCGCAGACGCTCCAAAGCAAGCTCGAGCTGAACCGGTTCGGCGGCGATACGCCGGTGGATCGCCTCTCGGGCGGCTGGAAGAAGCGCGTGGCGCTCGCGCGTGAGCTCATGCGCGAGCCCGATCTCTTCTTGCTCGACGAGCCGACGAACCATCTCGACATCGAAAGCATAATCTGGCTCGAAGAGCTGCTCGCGGGCTCGAAGTTCGCGACATTGACCATCACCCACGACCGCTTGTTTTTGCAGCGGGTTTCGAACCGCATCATCGAGATCGACCGGCGCCATCCCGGAGGTCTTCTCAGCGTCAAAGGCGATTACGCGACGTTCTTGTCGATTCGCGAGGAGCAGCTCGCCGCGCAGCAGGTACATGAAACCAAGCTGCGCAACACGCTCCGGCGCGAGACCGAGTGGCTCCGCCGAGGCGCAAAGGCC
>DASUEL010000001.1:0-3133 GCA_036275095.1 Bdellovibrionales bacterium | reverse complement strand
CAAGAACTTATCGGTTTCGTAAGTCTTACCTGGCGGACCAGCCGCCACGTAACACGGCTTACTTGGCCATGCGGCGCTTATCGAGGCCGTATTTTTCGACCTTCATGATGAGGCCGGCGCGGCTGATGCCGAGCTCTTTGGCGAGCTTCGATTTGTTCCAGCCCGTACGGCGCAAGCCTTCTTTGATCATCTCACGCTCGAGCTCGTCGAGTGCATCCTTGAGCTTGCCATGGATGCGCGCGCCCTGAATGCGGCCTTTTTGGCCACCCTCGAGGATGCGGCCCGAAAGCATGTCACCCGTGATCTTCTGCTCGTCGCCGGCAAGTACCACCAGGCGCTCGATTTCGTTTTGAAGCTCGCGGATGTTGCCGGCCCAGGAGTAGTCATAAAGCTTTTCGAGAGCCTGCTTCGTGACGATTTTCTTGGGCTTGCCCGACGCCTTCGTCGAGCGGTCCAAAAAGTAGTCGATGAGAAGCGGGATGTCTTCTTTGCGCTCACGGAGCGGCGGGACCGAGATGTTGATGACGTTCAGGCGGTAGTACAAGTCTTCGCGGAACAGACCTTGCTCGACCATGCCTTTAAGATCGCGGTTCGTCGCCGCGATGATGCGGACGTCGACGCGCTTGGCTTCCATTCCGCCGACCGGAATGAAGGTACCCTCTTGAAGCACGCGCAGGAGCTTAACCTGCATAGTGGGCGAAGTGTCGCCGATCTCGTCAAGGAAGAACGTTCCCTTGTCGGCGAGCTCGAACAAGCCTTTCTTGTCGCGAATTGCGCCGGTGAACGATCCTTTGACGTGACCGAACAGCTCCGACTCCAGGAGGTTGTCGTTGAAAGCCGAGCAGTTTTGGATGATGAACGCCTTGTCTTTGCGGGGCGAGTTGAAGTGAATCGACTTCGCGATGAGCTCCTTACCGGTACCGTTCTCACCTTGAATGAGTACAGTGCTCTCGGCGCCCTTAATCTTGTCGAGAAGAGAGTAGAGCTGCTGCATCGGCTTCGATTTACCGATCATGCTGTCGTATTTGTAGCGGCTACCGAGCTCCTTGTTGAGCTCGTTGATGCGCTCTTCGCGCTTCGAGATCTCAAGGTGGAGCGTGACGATCTCTTCAGCGACGAGATCCACGAGCTGCGCGAAGTGGGCGCGCTCTTTGTCATCGAGAAACTTGAGCATCGTCATGGCTCGCTCGATCATGTCGCCGGTAACGCCAAAAGCCGCGAGACGCTCGCGAACTTCGGTGAGGCGCTGAGCGTGATTGGGGTCTTTGAAGAAGCCCAGCGCGAGGACCACGCCAACAAGGTCGCCCTCGATGACGATCGGGAAGATCCCGATGTCGTAGCCGGCCATTTCCCACTTGCGGATGGCGTAGCGATTCTCCGACTGCTTCAGATCGGCGACGGCCGACATCACGAACTCGCCGAGATTCTCTACAGCCGCTTCTTTGCTGAGAAGAGTTTCAGTGGCTGGATTCGACAACTTCGTCTTTTCCCGATTGAATCCGCGAACACGGCCGCGGTCATCGGTAAATACGATGTCGATATTCCACCATGAACCGAGAATTTGTTTTAACTTACGAATGACGTGTAAGTGTTCAAACTCATCCCAATTGATCATCGGACTGGCTCCTTGTAGTTCATTTCGTAACAGTGACAAAAGACTTATCGTCAAAACATTGGTCAACTTGAGATCAAGCCAACCCGATCTGGACTATGGGCCTGAAGATCAAGCGTGAGGGCGATACTTCTTCACGGCTTTCCGGTATTCGAATCGCCATTGAAGGATCAGCAGGGCGCACCCCAGAAGCACCATTGACGAGAGACCGGCGAGCTTTGAGCTCGGGTTTCCGACGACTCCCGCGGCAGCGATCACGATAAAAATCCAAGGCTTCATTTCGTAGACGAGTTTGCCCATGGTATGGCCCTCCCTCCGCCCACTACGGTCACGCTGACTCGAAAAGTTAGCGCAATCGGCCACTTCTGGACGTGGGTCGTAGCAAATAGAGGTTCAAACGTTTCAAAAAGGGACAAAACGCGTCTCCTGCCTTCGGTCTGTTCACTCCGTCCTCCCCAGCGGTAATCCATTGGTCTCCGAAGGGCATGTCCTTTGCTGATGATGGCCGTCGTGACCCGTTTATTGAGCGCGCTTTTGTCATTTGGGCTTCTTTTCGCCGGCTCGGCGTTCGCGCAGGAGTCCGCATATCCGCGCCTCAAAGGCTCGGGATTCAGCCTCGAGGAGCTGAGGTCGAAAATCGGGGGCCGCGCATTGACCGTCGAGCAGGTGCTGCAACTCCTTCCGGCTGATCTCAAGGCACAGTCCGTGCTCATACGTGACAGCTCGAGCCTCCAGAAAGCGAGACCGCCCGTTCGCGACGGAGATATGCCTCTGCCGCGAGTGATTCTTTTCGGCGGCAAGGGACTGATCGCCGCTTTCACTGACGCAGCCCTCCCGGGAGGAAATGCCATCGAACTACTGCAATTTGACGGCAAATCGGGCTGGATTCCCGCCGAGTACACGCAAGCCAAAGGCCTCGAGCTCAAGGCCGCTCGATGCGCGGAATGCCACGGCGAAAATACGAGGCCCCTGTGGGAAACCTACCGTTGCTGGCCCGGCGCTTACGGCGCGGTCGACGACGCGCTCACGGACCGGGAAAAGTCAGAGCTCGCGCGCTTCGTTGAGGGCGCGCCGAAACACTCACGTTACAAGTTCTTGACGAACCTGAAGGCCCGGTTCTCCGAGCCCGAAGAGGGCCGGCCCGAGCGCCTCGCCTCCTCGCCCAATGCCTCACTTCAAGATTTCATCGCGCGCATGGATGTGTCGCGGACGGCTCGTTTGATCCGGAACACCCCTAACTACGAGCAGATCAAGTTCGCGCTCGTCGGCGCGCTTCGCGGCTGCTTTTACGATACGTCGTTCGAGACCTTTTTCTCGAATGAGGTGTGGGCTCGCCTCGCGCCTGTCTTTCAAGACGAGTCACTCCGCGCACACCTGGCGTATGAGAAATACCGCATGTTCGAAAACGCGCAATGCGCGGCGATTTCTTATGGACACAACGAACTGATTTTTAGAACACTCATCGCGAGCCAGGGCCGCGCGCCCGGCCAAATGTTCACCCCATTCGATCTGAACGACACG